>JADHUD010000033.1 GCA_016784705.1 Spirochaetia bacterium
TTTTATGGGGTGGATACTGGATATTTCTCTTATTTTGGGGCTTGAATGCACTTGTATGTGCATTCTTCTGGGGTAGACTTTATTTTGACCCTTTTTAATTCCTTTCAGAACAGTAGGTTACAACACCGCAAAATCCTCACGAGAGGTTTTTGAGAATTTTTTTTATATGGAAGAAAATAGACTATACAAAAATTAGTCTGTATAAATTAATTGAGCTATTCATTGCTTGATGCTACTATGGGAGGATGATAAAGGTTATGTATGCACATACCAACCTTGTTGCAAAGGATTGGATTAAGTTGGCTCAGTTCTATATGGATGTTTTTCAATGTAAGCTGAAACTTCCTGAACGGGATTTGTCCGGAAAGTGGCTCGATGATGTTACCGCATTGCACGATGCTCATATAAAAGGCGCTCACCTTGTTCTGCCGGGATATGACGGAACGGGCCCTACACTTGAACTGTTCCAATATGAAGAAGGTGAAACGAATAACTTAAAATCTCCAAACAAAGAGGGGTTTTCACATATAGCCTTCGCTGTGGACAAGGTCGAAGAGTGTGCGGAACTTATTGTTGAGCATGGGGGTGGTCTTGTTGGTGAGATTGTTAATGCTGATATTGAAGGGGTAGGCAGAATTCACTTTGCCTATGCATATGATCCTGAGGGAAATATCATAGAAATCCAGAAATGGCAATTAAGATAAATAAAAAGCTTTGCTGTAAATCTTCGAAAATACTAATACACTATCCGATAAAAAAAAATAGCTATATATTGATTCAATGGAATTCAGATGAAAACTGCAAACAAAATCAGGTCTGTACTATTACTTATTGTAATGCTCTGTTCCCTGGCACTTTTTATTATATTCAAGGATCAGATTTTAGGATTTCTTAGTCAGCTGTCCGATGGAACCATTGATGAAGTAATCGTTCTTATACGATCATGGGGACCAGCCGCCCCCCTTTTGAGTGTTTTATTAATGATGCTGCAGGCAGTAGCTTTCCCTATCCCGTCATTTTTAATCTCCGGAGCAAATGGTGCGGTGTTTGGTATATTCCCCGGATTTGTTATTTCCTGGATTGGCGGCATGTTCGGTGGCGCACTTGCTTATATGCTTGCAAGACTGCTGGGCGAGAGGTTTGTCAGAAAAATGATATCAAGCAAGGGGTTATGGGAGAAGGTAGATGAAATCAACTCTCTGCATGGAGTTAAGGTGGTTCTGATAGCACGATTGCTGCCGTTTGTCTCTTTCGATTTTATTAGTTATGCTGCAGGTTTGAGCTGTATGAAATTTAATAAATTTCTCTTAGCGACAGGTATTGGTATGATTCCAGGTTCATTTGCCTATGTCTATCTGGGGCATGAAATGACAGCATATAAAACTTTTACCACTGCAATGACTATTACCGGATCTGTACTCCTTTTACTGTATGTTTTATACCGGTTATTCAGGAAGCTGAATTCGAAGAAAAAGGAACAGAAAAATACTACTTTGCCGCCGGAATAACCCGGAATAACCCGGAATAAACAAAGTTTAATTCTTGGATGTATGAAATTGTCTTAGGTTTACTATCAGCAATACTGTCTGGTATAATAATAGCTGCAGTTAAGTCGATATACTGTCTGGAGAAAAAATAGTACATAGGAGAACCGGTAGTGAGAACCTTGCAGGAACTTGTCAGCACCCTGAATCTTCAGGGGGTTCTGAATAATCCCCGTGTAAAAAGGGCGTTAGAAGAGGTTGATAGAGCTGATTTCATTAAACCTTCACTGGGCGAAAGTGCCTATGAAAATTTTCCGCTATCAATAGGGTGGGGTCAGACAATAAGTCAGCCTTTTACTGTTGCGTTTATGCTTGATTTACTGGATGTCAGACCAGGAAATTCTGTTCTGGATATTGGATCAGGATCCGGGTGGACCACAGCACTACTTGCTCACATGACTGGAGCTGAAGGAAGTGTATTGGGGCTGGAGCGGATTCCCGCACTGGTTGAGTTTGGTACTGCAAATTTAGCAAAATACTCATTTTCCCATGCAAAAATAACAGCCTCCGGATATTTATTGGGCAACCCTGAAAACTTGTATGACAAAATACTGGTTTCAGCCGCTTCGGATGAACTGCCTCGGGAGCTGATACCCCAGCTGAAAATCGGCGGCATCATGGTAATTCCGGTTGAAAATTCAATTCTGAAGATTACTAAAAAAGCTGAACATAAGATTGAAACTGATACGCATTACGGATTTGTATTTGTTCCGCTAATCAGGTGATCGTATTACAGTTGTTCAGGAATGCGGAAGTGAGGAAGTGAGAAAGTGCGGTAGAAAAAATCAATATTCTACTTGTTCCTCTCCGGGTGATCATATATGCTTCACTCATGAGATCATTTACCTATCCATCAAACTGCCATACCCACTGTTATCTTGATGACGGACAGGAAAGTCTGGAGTCCTATGCAGTTAAGGCAATTAGCCTGGGTTTTACTTCACTGGGATATTCCTGTCATACTCCACTAAACTCACAACCTGATGAATGGCGCATGCAGGCGGAAGATTTCTCAATATATATTGATGAAGTTACCCGTCTTAAGAATGTCTATTGCTCAAAGATCGAAATCTATGCAGGGTTAGAGATGGACTATCTGGATGATAGCGGATTGCTGGCGGGGATGGAGTATGCAGAATTTTTAGATTTCAGTATTGCCTCGGTGCATGGCATGTATCACAAACCCTCAGGTACGTACCTGACAATAGACGGTCCTGTTGAGGAGTTTGAAACACTGCTCAGGGATAATTTTTCAGGGGATATCAGGAAGATGGTCTCCTGTTACTTCGATTTACAGAAATCTCTTATCAGAAACCATACCTTTGATGTACTGGCGCATTGTGATCTTATAAAGAAACGTAATATCAATAATAGATTTTTTAATCAGAATGATGCTTGGTACCGGGATCTTTCTCTCTCAATGCTTGATGAGGCGGAAAAAGCCGGGACACGGATTGAGGTGAATACCGGCGGCTTGTCACGAGGAGCAACCTCTGAGGTCTATCCGAATAAGCTTATGCTGAAAAAATGTGCAGAATTGGGTATACCCATGGTGCTTTCAGCTGATGCACATAATCCTGAACATCTTGATTTCTACTTCACTGAAGCGTTGGAAGAGATGAAGAATGCCGGATGCAGGAATATTCAATATCTGGCAGCCGGGAAGTGGGATAGATTTCACACCAGCTTCGATTCAGATTAATGTATTAATAACCTTTCAAAACTGGGCTTGTATTAATTGGTGTTTTTGGGAATCAACCCTTTTCTTTTTCTCTCCATAAAACTCAATTCCATTCAATCGTGTATTCAGCCAAATTTTTCTCTTTTCGACAAAAAGACAACAAGAGAACAAGAGAACTTTTCTCAACAAGAGAACAAGAGAACTTTTCTCTTGTGTTATAGAAATAATCGTTCTATACTGGGAAAAGGTAATGAAAACGTTACCGGAAACGTTACCATATATATAATTTTGAAGGTAATAATGGCATCTACTATTAAAGACATTGCTGAATATGCGAAAGTCTCTATAACAACAGTTTCCCGGGTTCTGAACAATCGGCCTGATGTGAAGGAAGAGACACGTAAACTTGTAAACGATACAATTAAGAAGTTGGGGTATAGTCCTAATATTGTAGCCAGGGGACTTGTACTGAAAAGATCGAATATAATAGGATTCATAATTCCAGATATCACAAATCCCAGTTTTCCTGAACTTGCAAGGGGTATAGTCAATAAAGCCCGGAGTCATGGATTTTCTGTGATGTTTTATGATACCAATCATGATCAGAAAGTGGAAAAAGAGGCAATTCGCCTACTCAGGAGTAAACAAGTTGATGGTATTATCTTGTCTTTCAATGAAGCAAATAAGGATGAACTTGAGAAGCTTCGTGAAGAACATTTTCCCGTAGTCCAGATTTATCGGAAAAGTGAAAAATCCTGTGTTTCAACGATTGCTCTGGATAATGTCAAATCCGGCTATACAGCTACAAAATATCTTATAGAAAATGGACACAGAATAATTGGCCACATAACTACAGGAGAACAAGTTCAGTCCGGATCAGAACGGCTTAAGGGTTATCGAATGGCTCTCATCGAAGCAGGTATAGCATATAGGGAAGAACTGATAAGGGTGGGAGCAAATGATACGGAATCCGGATACTCCTGTATGGGGGAGTTGTTGGCTTTAAGGAAGAGCAGTGCTTTGGATGCAGTATTTGTAAGTCATGATACTATGGCAGCCGGTGCCTATGATGCAATACTCTCATCAGGTCTTAGAATCCCGGCTGATATATCAATCATTAGTCATGATAACAATCCAATATCCCGTCAGCTTTTTCCGAAACTGACGACTATGGATACTTTGAAGTACCGATTAGGCGAGATTGGTGTGGAACTATTAATCAAAGAGATGGTTCTCGGGATCCCTCAAAATCGTGAGATTCTACAGGAGTGTGTTCTAATTGAACGAAACTCAGTCTGGAAGAGGGATACTATGAGCTCTGCTCCTCTTTCAGATATATAAAATAGTATGGGAAAAAATTTTTACGAAAACATGAAAACGTTACCGGAAACGTTACCGGTAATGATCGATGATTACATTGAATGGCAAGGAGAAGTCAATGAAACCCCAGAATGTCACAAGGGATCAAATTATCAATAGATCTATAGCAGCAATGGCCGCACTTGGAATTGGAGATGCAGCTGGTGATCTTGGACGGGATGATGCAGTACGCCAACGATATGGTATCCTCACACAACTGCTTCCAGAAGGGAAAAGTACCGATGATACAGAGTTCACTGTTCTATCAGCCCGTGCACTTTTAGATAATTGGGATGATTTTACATCACAGAAGGTTGCAGCAACCTGGAGAAAACTTGTCCTTGAACAGGGCGGTGCAAAAGAACGCGGGGGTATGCCGTTGTATGGTGCACTTTGGAACCTGTCACAAGGTATAGAGCCGCCATTCAGCGGTCGGGATAATGTGTTCAATGTTGATGATGGTGCTGCAATGCGGGCTGTCCCGTTTGGAATTGCTGCCTGGGGTAATCCGCAGGAAGCAGCCCGGTTGGCAGCAATCGATGCATCGGTTAGCCATGATCGTGATGGTATATGGGCTTCAAAAGCAATTGCGGCAAGTATCTCAGTTGCTTTAAATGGAGCTTCAGTCGAGGAAGTTATTAATGCGGGAATAGCACAGATTCCCGATGACAGCTGGTTGGGGCGCCGCCTGGAAAAAACTCTTGCTATGCTCGCTCCCTCAGATAGTGCAGTGTGGGAGGTTTGGCATGATCTCCATACAGAGCTCTGGACTCCTAAACATTCGTCCGCCCCAGAAGCTATACCGCAAGTCTACGCTCTCTATAAAATGGCCGGAGGCGACTTTCGAAAAGGATTTGTTCTATCAGCAAATTTTGGGAGAGATGCAGATACTATTTGTGCCCTCACACTCGCACTTTGCGCAGCCGGTCAAGGATTGGATGTCATACCCAATGATTGGATAGAACAGGTGCGGTATCCATCAGGAGTCTGCCTGCCTTTTGCAGCTCAAGAAGATATAGTTAAACTGGGAAAAGAATTGGCTGAACGGGCATTAGGATAGTAGGAAGGGTTTTATTTCCCGTCATGGAACGGGATGCACAATAAAAGGAGGATTACAATGAGTAACCAAAGAAAATGTCACAAAATGCAAAGATGGCAAATGGCTATTGCTTTTGCACTGGTTTTTTTATTCGCAGTATCGTTTGCTTTTGCAGCAGGACAGCAGGAAAATCAGGCTGCCGGGGCTGAAGAGACAGTAACTCTGGAGTGGTGGACCTGGGATTCGGAAGAATACGATGAAGCATCACAGAGGGCGATGGCAAAAGTATTCGAAGAGACACATCCTGATATCAAAATCAACATGATTCTTATGCCGGTAAGTGGATTTGAAACTAAAATGACCACGGCTCTCGGTTCTGGAGTCGGTGGTCCGGATGTCACTTTCTTCTCAATAGCCAACTGGTATCCAAAGGCATTACCCCTTGATGATCTTATCGAGCGGGATAATTTTGATACCAGCATATATTATGATGCTTTCTGGAAAACCAAGACTCAATTCGATGGAAAAACTATAGGACTCCCTCTCGGTGTTGGAGCTCAATTCATAATGTACAATAAGGATTTGTTTGATGAAGCAGGCGTGGCATATCCCGAAGATGATTGGACAACAGCAGATTACCTTGAAATTGCCAGGAAAGTTGCTAATCCAGACAAAAAAATATGGGGTTGTGAAATTCTAAAAAGGCCGTTCAGGGCAATCTGGTTTAATCATGGAGAAGATGTTCGTCTTTATAGTCCAGACAGCAAAGTTGTAGAGGGGTATTTAAATAGCCCCGGCTCACAACAGGCTTATGAATGGTTTTATGATCTGATGCGTTCCGGTGCAACTCCTTCAGTATCAGATATGGAAACATTGAGTTCTGAAAATACAGGACCTGTAGATCTCTTTATGGCTGGACGTCTTGGTATGGCTACACTAAATCAGGGACATATGCTGAATGCTGTAAAAGAAGGAATGAATTTCGGCGTAGTACGGGAACCCGGTCTTGAGGGAGGAGAACGCTATGTTAATGCTTGGTCACTCATGGTATCTATATGGGAAGGCTCTGAAAATCCTGATGAAAGCTGGGAATTTCTGAAATGGTATGTTGGCCCTGAAGGACAAAAGTTCCTTATGGATAATGCAAACCTCTTTCCGTCTATTGGAAGTGTGGCAAAACAATATAAGGATGCAGACAAGGATTATGTCCAGGGATTCCTGAAAGTTCTTGAAGACACAAATGTAGCTATCTGGCGTGGAACACACCCATCAGGATCAAAAGTTGAATCTGGAATCAAAGACCTCTGGGATAAGATTCAGCTGAATTTAATCAGCCGCTCGGATATCAAAGCAGAGCTGGACGCTCTGGTTCCAGCAGCTCAGTTAACATTAGAAGAAGCTAAGAAGACCTTAGGAAAATAATGATGATATACGGTTGCAGTGGTTTTTTCCGCTGCAGCCATGATATAATTAAACAGTACTCAGATTATTCTAGAGGATAAGAATGAAACGATCAAAAAGATCAGCAATTGATAGGCGTCAAACCATTGATGCGTACGTTTGTATATCTCCATGGCTGATTGGGTTCCTGATATTCACCATCATGCCGATATCTTTTACGATATACTATAGTTTTACCCGCTGGACTATCATGGAACCTCCCGTCTGGATTGGTCTTAAGAATTATATCTTTATGTTCACAAAAGACCCGATCTTTTGGCAGTCACTGAAGGTCACAAGTCTCTATGTTGTCATGTCATTACCGATAATCATAATTTTCGGCTTGCTGCTGGCTCTTCTTTTAAACCTAAAGATAAGAGGTATGAATCTTTATCGTACTCTCTTTTATATTCCCGCAGTAATTTCAGGTGTGTCGGTTGCTATGCTCTGGACATGGCTGCTGCAGCCGGACGTCGGTATGGTAAATACTCTGCTGGATCTTGTTGGTATTAAAGGGCCGGGGTGGTTCTGGGATCCAGTATGGGCTCTTCCGTCAGTAGCGAGTATGAGTGTCTGGAAAGTCGGAGGAAGTGCAGTTATTTATCTGGCTGGTCTCCAGAATATACCTCCCCAGCTTTATGAAGCAGCACGCATTGATGGTGCAGGGAGGAGACAGGCTTTTTTCAAAATCACTATCCCTTTACTCACCCCGACACTCTTTTTCCAGCTTATAATCCAAATGATTGAGTGTTTCAAAGTATTTACCGAGGCATTTGTTATCACAAAAGGAGGTCCTCTCAAGGCTACCTATTTTTATCTCCTTTATTTTTATGAGGAAGGCTTTCAACACTTCAATACTGGATATGCATCTGCATTGATCCTTGTGCTTGTGACGGTAATTATGGGTATGACTGTTTTTGTCAATTATACCTCAAAAAGATGGGTATACTATGCCGGGGAGGATCGAGCATCATGAGCATACCTCTGAAAGGACAAAACAAAGGAATCTCCCCTGTGTTCAATAAACGGATTACAGTAAATATTAAGCATGTCATAAAGACTCTCTTCATTCACCTGTGTATGATTCTCATAGCATTCTTTTTTCTTGTCCCCATACTTTGGATGCTTTCAACTGCACTTAAGCTAAGATGGGAAATATTTGCCTGGCCTCCGGAATGGCTTCCGCGGGAACCTCATTGGGAAAATTTCAGAGAAGCTTTTAAACGTGTTCCTATGTGGGGATATATGTGGAATACTCTTAGAATAATATTTTTCAAGGTTATCGGAGAATTGTTTGCTGTCCCATTGGTTGCCTATGCATTTGCACGATTTCGTTTTCCCGGGAAAAAAGTACTTTTCTTACTGGTTATCAGCACCATGATGATACCGCTTCAGACAAAGCTGATACCATTATTTAGCATGTATGTGCGTTTTGGCCTCATAGATTCCTACTGGCCGCTTATTCTTCCTGCTTTTACAGGGACTCCTTTTTTCATATTCCTTATGGTTCAGTATATTAAAACTATGCCTCGTGACCTGGATGATGCAGCACGTATAGATGGACTGAACAACTATGGTATTCTCTATAGAATCCTGATTCCTCTCTGCGTACCCGCATTGACTATCACTGTTACCTATACATTTCTCTGGACTTGGAACGAATTTCTCCAGCCTCTGATATACCTCAATAGCTATGAGAAATATACGATACAATTAGGATTGGAAATGTTTAAGGGGATGTGGAGCGTTGAGTGGAATCTGCTGATGGCAGCTACACTCTCAACAATGCTGCCGGTTCTTGTTCTCTATTTCTTTGCTCAGAAAAAATTGATCGGGGGTATTGCAACTCTTGGTTTGAAAGGATAATGATTAACCATGAAATCAACCATACATATAGTCTCATTCGATTTCTGGAATACACTGTATTACAATACAGCCTCTCTCAAGTATGAACGGGCAGCTAGAATAGGCAGCTTTCTTGAAAAATTGTTTTCCAAAGCTGTATCAGAGCAGCAGATATTACAATCTATGGATACAGCATGGAAGATTTGGGATGAAGTATGGAATCAGGAGCACCGTACCCTTACTGTTGATTCATGGCTTGATATTGTACTTGATCAACTTGGTGTAAAATTATCTTCCGGGGATTTGTATGTACTTTGTACCACTTTGCAAAAAGCCGTCTTTACTGGTTTGAGTGTTCCGGTTCCCGGGATGCTGGAGACAGTTCATCAATCTGCAGGACGTTACAGACTTTCCGTCATCTCAGATACGGGGGTTGCCTCCGGTGCATACCTTTCAAGGTTAATGGAGAAAGACGGGATTACCTCAGCAGAAATACCCTGCAGAATATATTCAGATGAAACAGGAATAAGCAAGCCTCACCCTGGGATGTTCAGAAAAGTTTTAGATTATTATGATTGCAGACCAGATCAGATGGTGCATATAGGAGATCTGAAAAAGACGGATATTGCCGGAGCAGCAGCTCTTGGGATACATACAATTAGATTTGCTGGAATCCATGATGATACCAGTGCTGCTGTAACTGCTGAGGCCGAAGTAGTTATATATGAGTATAAAGATCTGCTTTCAATCCTGAACAGTATTTGATCCGGTTTTTTGTTTCGGATATATCTTGCATAAGATGAATAATGATATATTCATACTCAGGTATGAGCATTCATCCCAGAGTTTATTAATAGTTTATCAATAGTTTATCAATAGTTTAAGAGAGATACATAAATATGGATAAAAGTACCTATCTGGAAAAAGTGTATGGTGGTTTACTTGGCAAATGCGTTGGTGTACGCCTGGGAGCTCCTGTTGAACCTACTATTTGGTCATATGAACGAATTAGAAAAACCTATGGTGATATTACCGGATACGTGAAGGATTACAGGAATTTTGCCGCTGATGATGATGTAAATGGGCCGCTTTTTTTTATCCGTGCACTACTCGATCACCCGGCACCGCTTACTCCACAAAAAATCGGACACACCTGGTTAAACTATACCCGGGAAGGAATCGGCTTCTACTGGTGGGGCGGCTACGGGCGTAGTACCGAACATACTGCTTATTTGAACTTGAAATCCGGAATTGAGGCACCGCTTTCCGGAAGTATTAAAGTGAACGGGAGTACCGTTGCTGAACAGATAGGCGGTCAGATATTTATCGACTCCTGGGGATGGGTTTTTCCCGATAACCCTGCAGAAGCCGCAGAATATGCTGAAATGGCTGCCAGTGTCGGACATGATAGAAATGGTATTTATGGAGGAATCTTTATTGCCGTATGCATATCTCTTGCATTTACAAATGACAAGATTGAAGAGATCATTGAGAAGGCTCTGACGTTCATCCCTGAAGAGTGTGAGTATGCAAGAGTTGTGAAAGCGGTGAAAGTTTTCTTTAAAGAACACCCGGAAGACTGGCGGGCGGCACGGGAATACCTCGAATCAGATTTTGGGTATGATAAGTATCCCGGAGTCTGCCATATAATCCCCAATGCTGGTGTCTGTGCCTTAGCCCTCTATTATGCTCAAGGAGATTTTGCACGAACCATTGAAATTGCAACCATGTGCGGTTGGGATACCGACTGTAACGCGGGGAATGTCGGATCCATAATCGGAGTAATGAATGGACCCGAAAGTATCCCCGAACACTACCTCCGTCCCCTTAATGATTTTCATGCAGCCAGCAGTATTTCGGGTGCACTGAATATTATTGATCTTCCTACTGCCTCCAAGGAACTTGCTATTTTGGGTTTTAGGCAGCAGGGAGAAATTGTTCCTGCTGAATGGAAGCCGGGAACCTTCTCAGATGATATATATCTCGATTTTTCCCTTCCAAACTCCACCTGCGGCATTCGGACTTCTTCTGATTTTCTGGCCCCTATTGCTCCCGGGGAGGAGCTGAAGGAGAAGGAGCAGTTGTCAATTTTGCTTGATAGAATGGTACGGGGTGATACCGCAAGAATATTCTATAAACCCTACTATAGAAGGGACGATTTTGATGATGAACGCTATTCTCCTACATTTACTCCTCTGGTATATCCGGGGCAGATTTTGAAAATCCAGGGTTCAGTTGAAAGAATGAGCGGAAAAAGAATAGCGCTGGCTCCTTATGTACGGGATGCCGAGTCTAAAGAGATACTGAGCGGCGGATATATTTTTCCGGTAATCGGGGAGACGTTTTCTGTTGAGTGGGAGCTGCCGCAGGTTGATTTTGCCATTGATGAAGTTGGATTACTGGTGACAAATTTTGATAGTGAGAAATACCTTGGACATCTCTATCTTCATGATTTTTCAGTCACCGGAAAACGTAAATTCTCTATTCAGTTTAAAGAAGAGCAGCATGAGTTCAAGGGCTTAACCCGATGCTCTGCTGTTGGCGGAGCCTGGGAGCTCGAGGATGAAGGTCTGCGGGTAATTGCTATGGATGCTTTTCATCTCTATTCCGGTCCCTATTACACAAAGGATTCTACAGCTGCGTGTGAGTTTGTACCTGAATATGGAGATAGTCATTTACTGGTAGTAAGAAGCCGGGGTGCTGAAAGCGGTTACTATTTCGGGCTGCATGGTAAAGGGAAGGCTGTGTTGTTGAAACGCGATCACACCCTGAACGTATTGAAGGTGATTGATTATCCCTGGGAGCTGAATAAGTCTTTTAAACTTGAGGTGTCTGCAGTAGGAGATACCCTAACCTGTAAAATTGATGGAGTTGAAGTTCTCGTTTATACCGATAAGGATGCATTGCCTAACGGGATGGCCGGTATTGCGAAGCTTTCTCAGGGAAGATCACTTTTTATGTCATTAAGGGCCGAAGAGGTATAGTTGATGGAAGCATCAGCAGGAACAGGGGAGAAGATGGATGCATGGGTAACTGTGTACGATACTTCAATCAATGGGGATCCGTTGAATTCCATTGAAATAGAGATATCTTCTCCTGTTGAATCACTTTTCGGGTCGGCACAACAGGTTACGGTTCTAAAAATGCTGGATATGCTTGAGGTTCATCGGTGCCTGGTAAAAATAGAAGATGCCCATGCTATAGATACTGTATTGGCTGCAAGGGTGAAGGCTGCAGTTTTGCGGCTCAGAAGAGCAGGAGGTGCGGTTTGAGAAGTTGGTTGTACTGTCCGGCGGACTCACCGAAGAAGATTATTAATGCGGGAATTTATGGAGCTGATGGAATTGTTTTTGATCTTGAGGATTCTGTTGCTTCCGAAGCAAAAGACCAGGCAAGAATCCTTCTGGGTGAACTGCTCAAAACGTATGATTTTGGAGATGCCCATCTGGCTGTCCGAATAAACAGCATGAATGCTGATGAAGAGCACTGGCGGGAAGATCTTTCAGTCTGTGCAGAAGCATATAGCAGAGAGAAACCTCTCATGATCCGTTTGCCTAAGGTGGAATCTCCCGATGATATCCGGCTTATCTGCGAAGAACTTTGTACCGTTGAAAAATGCTGCGGTATTGTTTCGGGGTCCATCAGGTTGCAGTGCATCCTTGAAACTCCTTTAGGCGTGGAAAATGCTTTTTTAATAGCAAGAGCATCCAAACGGATACAAGCTATAAGTTTTGGAGCAGAAGATTACTGTACAATAATGGGAATTAAGCGGTATGGGGAAGCCTTCGTTCTGGACTATCCCCGGAGCAGGATTTCTGCGGCTGCAGCAGCTTTTGGGATTGAAGCGTATGATACAGTATGGGGTGCCTATAAGGATATTGAAGGGCTGCGGGCTGATGCACAGCGGGGCAGAGATCTCGGGTTCTGCGGCAAATCGGTGATTCACCCGGACCAGGTGCAGGTTGTGAACGAAGTATATTCATGGGAAGAAAAGGATGTTCTCTGGGCAGAAAAGGTGATCTCTGCTGCAGCAGGGAAGGCCAATGGTGTTGCTGGTCTGGATGGAATTATGGTCGATAAACCGGTATTGGAAAGAGCCCGGCGGATCATAAGGGAATCTGATTGATGGATAAGAATTCCCCTCCGCAGTTTATTTCTGATTGGAAAAAACTATTAACCAAACTTGATCCTCACAATGGCATGCGTATCAGTTTTCACCACCATCTCCGAATGGGGGACAGGGTGGTTGATCAGGTTCTAGAGGCACTGCAGGAAACAGGATTAAAGGATCTGGTACTCTGCGTTTCGTCTGTTATGGGACCGGCATGCACAGCAGTTTATATGGCTGTTCGTTCAGGACTGGTAGGCAAGATAGAGACAACAGGTCTTAAATCACCCTTATCGGAGGCAGTACTGGCAGGAGAAGTTTCTGAACCGGTTGTTTTCCGGTCTCATGGGGGACGGGCACGTGCAATCCGTACCGGCGAAATACCTATTGATATAGCTTTTATTGCTGTCTCAGCTGTGGATCGAGAGGGAAATCTGAACGGTACCGACGGGCCTAACAGATTTGGCTCGCTGGGTTATGCACGGGTTGATGCTGAATATGCAAAGATTGTTGTTGCAGTTACTGACTGTATATCTGAAACAAAACTGGATCATATAGCAATATCTGCAAGTCTGGTGGATTATGTGCTGAAGGTCGATTCCATTGGGGATAACAGTATTCTATCCGGAGGATCTCTCAGAGGTACATCAAGCCCTCTTCATAAGATTATTGCCTCCCGTACTATGGAAGTTTTACTTGCTGCGGGAGCCGTGCAGAATGGCTGGACCTATCAGGCCGGCAGCGGAACGGCCTCTCTTCTGGTAACGCAAATGGTAGCTGAGTATATGCGGGAAACGAGTGTTCAGGGGTTATTCGCCTCGGGAGGGATTACCGGCAGTCTGGTGAAATTGCTGAACGAAGGCTTGTTCCGGGAACTCTATGATGTACAGAGCTTTGATCTTGATGCTGCATTGTCTCTAAAAAAGAATTCTCATCATCATGAGATGAGTGCTGCAAAGTATGCCGATCCCGGTGTTCCGGATGCTATTGCACAACAGCT
>JADHUD010000034.1 GCA_016784705.1 Spirochaetia bacterium
CAGAAGCAGCACTCCTGTAAGAAAAAGAAGTGCAGTTCTGATTGTGGCTTTTCTTCCATGTCTGTGGGCAAATATACCTGATGGAATAGCAAAAATTGCATATGCTATACCTACCATTCCAGCAGCAAAAGCAGCTGTTCCTGAAGATGTAGCAAGAATTTCAGTTGAATAGAGTCCGATAAAAGGCAGTACTCCCTGATATCCGATGAACCAGAAAAGCAATGATAGCAGTATCAGCAGGGCACTTTTGTCTTTGGAACCCACTATCATTTTCAGTGACAGGGACAAAGGTGTTTTTTTCTCCTGTTCTCCATCCGCTGATTTTCCCCGTTTCTCTTTTACAAATAAGAATAGGAGAATTGTTGAGAGAATTACCAGCAGACTGGCAACCGGGAAAGCTAGGATCTCTTTTACCGGTCCGCGTCCGGGAATAGTAACAGCTACATTCATCAACTGCGCAAGACCGATAGTTCCAACTATAGATGCAATTCCTCCCATAGTGTTTATTACCCCGTTTGCCTCAGACCTCAGCTCTCCGGGGATCATATCCGGCATAAGAGCAACTACCGGACCACGTGCAGCTTGTTTGAAAATGTTCAAGACAAAAATTGAAATTATTAGGGCTGTAAGCGTACTTAATGCCGAGAATGGAATTAAGCCGAAGGCAATTGCCGTTAAGGGCAGTGTACTTATTATATAAGGCATTCTGCGGCCTATAGCAGTCCTGGTTCGATCTGAAAGTGCTGAAACAATGGGTATCAGTAAAATTGCAAATACATTGTCAAGGGTCATAATGGTTCCGATTAACCCTTTTGATTCTATGAATCTACTGAGAAAGATAGGTACATAGGTATCATACAGCGGATCCATTAATCCCATGGTAAAAAAACCCAGACCGATAAGAAATGTTATGCCGTAATAACCCGTTAAACCTGTTTTTGTGTCTGCTTTCTCTTTCATTTGGTTCTCCTGCACTTTCTGGTATATATATGAGGCTCCATCAGCCTGACAGCCCCATTCAAACCTTGAATAGGGCAGATTTATTAAAAAAATGTCATTATTATCTTCTGACAGAATTTCCTCACTCTCTTCACTATACACTTTACGTTCTCTCAGCCGGCAAGTCAAATAGAACTTTTCTAAACAGACGTTAAACTGATGTTAAACAGACGATAAACTGATGGACGAACAGGTAAATTCGTGATAGTGATAGTAGTCAGCTATGAAACAAGAGAAACAGAACACGAACACGCTTACCGGACCCGGCTTAATACGGGATCAGAGTGAGCTCAGGTCACAACTCAATCTATCTCTGCGAAGTGACGAGACAGCATGGTTCCGTGCCGAAAAAGGCATGCCGTTCCTGTTACCCTCTTATTATGCAGGATTGATGAACATTTCTGATCCGCATGATCCCATTCGACTGCAATCCATACCTACGGATAAAGAGTTTGCAGTAGCTCCGCAGGAATTACCGGACCCGCTTGGAGAAAAGAATTTTATGCCTGTAGATTTTCTTATCCACCGCTATGCATCCCGGGCTTTATTTCTTTCAACCGGAATTTGTGCAATGTACTGCCGTCATTGTTTTAGAAGAAACTATACCGGGAAGCTGCAGGCACCCACCGGGAAACAGATAGTAAGCGCAGCACAATATCTCAAAGATCATGTGGAAATAAAGGAGCTGCTGATTAGTGGAGGAGATCCGCTTACACTCTCCATAGTTTCATTGGACCGGCTTCTTGGAATTTTCAGAGATTACCGTCCGGACATTGTTTTCAGGATTTGTACCCGAATACCAGTTGTTATGCCGCAGGTAATAGGTGGGACTTTGGTTGAAATGCTGGCTGCTTATCGAAAAAATGGATTGTATGTTATAACGCAATATAATCATCCTGTTGAGCTCTCTTTTGAAAGCAGAGAAGCTGTACGGCTTATTTTGGATTCCGGTATTCCTGTGCTGAACCAGACTGTTCTTCTGAAGGGGGTAAACGATGATGCTGGTGTTCTTGAAGATTTAATGAACGGCCTGGTTGGTGCCGGTATAATCCCCTATTATCTGTTTCATCCGGATATGGCTGAGGGGACCTCTCACTTCCGTGTCCCGCTGAAGAGAGGAACCGCTATTTTTAAGCAGCTTAGAGCTGAACTCTCACGGTTAGCACTGCCGGAATATGCGGTAGATTTACCGGGAGGTTTGGGGAAGGTAAGTTTATCGGATAGTGGAATTGTTGAAGCAGCCGGTAATGAATATAAGTTGAGAAATAGTAATAACCAGATTTTCACCTACATCGACTTCATTGAATAGATGATTGAATAGATGCCGGGAACTCTCCATCAATAATATTCTGAATAGTTACTCCAGAGAAATAACTTCTCATGACATTATATGTATGTTTCCAGAACTCACAAGCCATGCAGTTTTCAGAATAGTCGCAATCAAGAACTTTCTGCTTATCCTGGATTGAACAAGGGGTAATGAAATAGCCCTCATCAATTGCCATGAAAATATCATCAATAGAGACTTCAGTAGTGGATTTTGTGAATGTAAATCCGCCGCCCGGTCCCCTGGTTGAGGATATGAGATCAGCTTTTCTCAACCTGAAAAAAATTTGCTCTAAAAATTCAGGGGAGAGGCAGGTCTGCTCTGAAAGAACACGAATCGAGATAGGTTTTTCTGATCCATTTCTAACCATATGAAGAATTGCCCTGAGAGCATATCGTCCTTTTGTTGTAATCCTCATAGTATTCTCCCTCACTTTTTAAACTTTTTTTATTATATTGCTTACTAAAAAAATATGGAATTAACAGATATCTTTTTACACAGTAATACAAAAATTCTGTTAAGTAAATATTTGTAATGATAATACAGCATTAAATCGATAAAAAAACTCGATTAGGGTCTGGAAAAGCGGAAGAGGATATTTACGCTACCCCTTGTTTTTGTGCGAAAATGCCACTGCCCGAAATCCTTTTGTCTTCTTTGAATGTTTTGTGGTAAGTTTCGGTGTTGAGGCAGCTATTCTACCTATGTCGGAACTTCTTCCAGATACTACCATTGTTCCTGTCGGATGAAGTATTTTTATCGCATTATTACTGAGCATGCCGGCATAGGGAAATCCTGGAATTATATCAACCTCTATGCCTATAAAATCAAATGTGCTGGTATCTGCTTTCTCAATTTTACCCGGTAGAAAATCAAATCCAGGAACAGGTACAATACGGCAGGAAATTTCCGGGAACTCATGCTTAATATTGAAATAAGAGATAAGCAGTGAAAGAATATCTCTTCCAGCCAGTACACAACGGCAGGTTTTTATATCTGTATGCTTTTGGGTAAAGCGTTTTTTCAGCACAATTACCGCTGCATGCCCCTGACCAGGGTTCCAGAATAAAAAAGTATTGTGGTTCGGTTTCAGTTTTGCGTAGAGTTCAGCTGCAGCTGCTGAAGAGATGGGAATAGTGTCAAACCCCGGCACATCAAAAACAGTGGTCAATGTATACGAAATATTTTTTTCTGAAAATGAAAAAGCATCCATTCTGCGATAAGGACCGGGAAAAGAGGTATCACACAAAACAGGACCACCCGGTTTTCTGTTGGCATCCCCGCCCGCTGAATGGTCGTATTGGATAAAGAATATTGAGTGTCTGGTTGTGTGTTCATCAAAAACTATTGATGCACCCAGATCAGCTATCAGGTTTATTGCTGTTTCCCGAAGAGGTTCTACTATGACTACCGTGAAATATCCGTTGTCTGTTAATGATGCTAATCCGTTAAGAAAAAATCGGCGCAAAACGGGTAATCCCGCTTTTGCAGGTATATTGGTTGTTATAAGATCATACTTTTCCCCCTGCACGAAAGGTGAATCAGGAAAATCAGGCTCTGCGGCAAAAATGTCGAGTCCTGAAAATACCGAAATTTCAGTAGAATTCAATTCTGCATTCTCAGAGGTTATTTCCAGAGCCAGAGAATCTCTATCAAGCGCATCAACTCTGATATGAGGAAAAGCTTTCTTGAGCGAGATTGCGATAACGCCTGTTCCGCAGCCCGCATCTAACACATGCTGAATTTTACTGAAATCAATAGTAGCAGCCAGAGCCCGCAGAAGATGTCTTGTTCCGGTATCAATATCAAAACTGCTGAATAAACCCATAGAGAGATAAAAGTAAAGGTCTCTGCCGCAAAAACGGAAAGAGACCTTTTTATTGATTCGTTCTGCTGATTGTTCTGTCATCTATTGACGCGTTCGAGATATTCTCCAGTCTCAGTATTAACCAGAATTCTTTCACCCTGTTTGATGAAAATAGGTACTTTTACCTTCAATCCGGTCTCTGTAACAATTACTTTTGTTGCGCCTGTTACCGTATCTCCCTTAATAGCATCCTGTGCTTCAGCTACTTCATACACAACTTTATAGGGTATTATAATATCGAGCGGGATATCTCCCCAAAAAGTTATACGATAGGTTTCGCCGTCTTTCATAAGATACTGGTAATTTTCGAAGGATGACATGGGAATTTCAAACTGATCGAATGTTACGGTATGCATAAAATGATAATTTTCACCATCATTATAGAGATACTGACTGTCTCTATCATCAACAGTAATGTCTTCAACCGTATCCTGTGTTTTCATGGTTTCCCGAAGAACCTGACCGGTACTTGGGCTCTTTAATTTTGCACGTACAAATGCGGATCCTTTTCCCGGGTTGACAAATTCTCTCTCTACTACAATAAAAGGGGCTCCCTTAATCAGGAGTGCCATGCCTTTTTCTATCTGGCCTGCTTTGATCATGTTATTTAGTCCTCATAAATTATTTCTATTGTTCCTTTTAGGAATTATTAGGGTAACAGTATTTCCGCCATTGAATTCAATCCTGAAAGATTGTAATGGGAAAAGAGGCTACAGTCTAGCAGATATCGGGAATAAAATCACCCCCTCAATTGTATCATACCCTCCCAGCAGCATAAGTAATCTGTCTAATCCAAGCGCAGTTCCTGAGCAGGGGGGGAAGGGTTTTTCCTGATTACAGAAAAGGAGGTGATAGTCATGAGGGCTGTCAGGAATCGGCGCATTTGGAACATCGAATCGTGCAGCCAGAGCTGCCGATTCCTCACGAAAAAATTCTTCTACACGATCCGGATTAATCTCTTCTGTATAGCAGTTTGCCAGTTCAATCCCCCCGGCATATAATTCCCATCGCTCTTTATAGGGAGATGTCGCCTTGTTCGATGCCAGACAGTGGATTTGTGCGGGATAGTCTGTAATTACCAAAGGATGATCCTGCGGGATCTCAGGTTCTACAAATGTAAGAAAAATTCGGTTAAACAGTGATTCCCAGGTATCAGGGGTATCAGATTCAGAGATTCCAAGACGTACCGATGCATCTCTCAGCTTTCCCAGAGTCTGAAGTTTATCCAGATCAATTCCTGCATGTGAAAAGCAGAGATTATGCATTGATTCTATCCTGAAGGGAGGCAGTAAATGTTCAGGTGTACCAGATGGTGCAACGGCTGAGATATACTCTTCGGTATGGGCGATTGAATCTCTGTAATCCGCATCAACCGTATACCACTCAAGCATGGAGAATTCAGGATTATGATAAGCTCCAATTTGTTCACTGTTTCTGAAACATTTACTGATCTGAAAAATGTTTCCGGATCCTTCAGCCAGAAGCTGTTTCATGAACACTTCCGGAGAAGGTGTTAACCAGCATAAGGAGGATGGATGAAAAGGACTGGTAAAAGAGGTTTCAAAGACATGAATTGCCGGTTCCGGAATAAGTCCGTCGGCAAGAGCCGGCGTTTCAACTTCAAGATATCCCTTGCCGGTAAAATGGGTTCTTGTTTTTGCATAGAGCCGGCTTCTCTGTAAAATACTCTTCTTATTCATGCTGCTGATACTATCAGATGATTGCCGGAATTAACAAGATCCTGATAGTATTTGAATTGGCGTATTTGCATTAGCAAAGGTTTTAGCAAAGGTTTCAGCCGGTTCCCTTTACTTATTAAAGGGAAATGAACTATAATACATAACTCTGACAGCACTCATTAATCTGCTGAGATATGTATATGTATTTTCTTAATTGACCGATTTCTTAAACAGGATGTTATGGATTTATTAGAACCTGGAAGTTTCCTTCATGGATTTACAGTTATATCTCAAATAGATTTACCTGAATATAACGGTACAGGAATAAGGCTGAATCACTGTGCTACAGGTCTTGATCTTTTCCATATTCATAATTCAGATTCTGAAAATTTCTTTGCATATATTTTTAAAACACCACCTAAGAATAATAATGGAACGGCTCATATCCTTGAGCACTCTGTTCTGGCCGGATCGAGGAAATATCCTGTTAAAGATCCTTTTCTGGAATTGATGAAAGGGAGTGCACAGACCTTTCTTAATGCGTTCACTTTTCCTGATAAAACCGTCTATCCCGCTGCTTCTCCCGTAAAAAAAGATTTCTTTCACTTATTTGATGTATTTGGCGATGCTGTTTTTTTCCCATTATTAAAGAAAGAGGTCTTTCAACAGGAAGGCATACGAATTGTGTGCGGGCCAAAAGGTCAAATCTCTTACGATGGCATTGTGTTTAATGAAATGAGAGGTGCCTATTCAGATCATGATTCAATTACAGCTGAGAAATCTTTTAGGTCCTTGTTTCCTGATACACCGTATGGTATGGATTCAGGAGGAGTCCCTGCCGATATTGTAAATCTGTCATATGAGGAATTTCGTGGTTTTCACGCTGAATATTATCACCCATCCAATTGCCGGATTTTCATCTACGGTGATATACCGACAGAGGAGCATTTAAAGTTTCTGGAAGAAAATTTCCTGCATGAGTTTACTGAAATTAAGACAGATTCTGCAATTCCAGCTCCCAGAGCATGGAAAAAACCGGAATCCTTCTTTTTTAACTGTCCGGGAATGGAATCAGATGTGGAGTGTGCAGGAGGCTCAGCAGTCATTAACTGGATAGCAGGTTCTTCGACTGACCCAGTTGAAATAATGACTCTTGAAGTTTTGACAGAGACGTTGTTGGGAAATCCCGGTGCTCCGCTGTACCAGGCAATTATTGAATCAGGGTTAGGGATGGATATTGCTTCAATGAGCGGGATGGAAGCTGATTTCCGGGGAATAGTATTCAGTGTTGGTATCAAGGGAATCCTCCCTGAAAATGTTGCGAAGTTTGAGCGGGTTGTGCTTCAGTGTCTGGAGAAATTGGTAAAAGAGGGTATACCGGAAAAGAATATTGCAACAGCAGTGAAAAGAATTGAATTCAGTCATCGGGAATTACGGGGAGGTATTCCTGCAGGATTACGGGCAATGTCACGATCCCTGCGCGGATGGCTTCATGGCGCAGCTCCGGAAGCTACAATGATATTTAATGCAGTTATGGATAGTTTGAAAACGCAGCTCGAAGAGGACGGATTGTTTCTTGAGAAGTTCATAACGAAACATCTCCTGCAGAATCTGTACCGTTCACTCGTTACTGTTACTCCAAAAAAGGATTATATCGAGCAGCAGAATGCACAGATCCGAAAAGCTTCCCGTGAGGTTGAAGCAAAGATAAAAACGAATAAGAAGAATCTTAAGTATTTACAGGATGATCAAAAGAGATTGAAAGCATACCATGATCAGGCTGAAACCGAAGAATCACTCAAGTGTATTCCCTGTTTAGCAGTTAGCGATATGCCTGTCGGAGTAAAAACAATAGATACTCGGAATTCAGTTATAAAGGGAATCCCGGGATATCGGCATACTTTTTTTACCAATGGAATTGTGTATATAGATTTTGCATTTAATGTAAGCGGGTTGTCACAGGAAGAGACCATGCTGCTGCCTTTGTTCAGCAGGCTGCTGTATATGACAGGTATACCAGGCTATAGTTATAATGAGGTTTCGCAGCTTCTGGCTGAAAAAACGGGTGGTTTTTATGCATTTCTGGATACAGGAACACCTGTTGGCGCCAAGTCTGCAACAAGATATCTGTTTTTCAGGTGTAAAGTACTGGAAAGCGAGGCAGAATCTGCTTTGAATTTAGTACTTGATATTTTGTCTCATGCTGAACTATGGGATAAAAAACGGATTCAGGATATTATCAAGGAACAGATTAGTGATTTTTCATCAGAAATCATTCCTTCCGGAAATGCTTTTGCGAGTTTAAGAGCCTCAAGCAGAATGCGTGAAGTATCTGCCATTGAGGAGCAGTGGCGCGGTATTGAGCAGCTAATGTATATTCAGTCACTCCGTGACCTGTCAAATGATGAAGTAGGAGCCATTGGCGAAATTTTACGTTCTATACGTGAAAAAGTTCTTGTGCAAAATCGTTTGACCTACAATTTGACTGCAGATGACTCTTTCCATGAATCTCTGGAACAATTAGCAGGAGGTTTTTTCAGTGCCTTTGCATCAGAGAGTTCTCAAGACTTAGTAACTCCCGACTCAGCACTGGCAGAAACAGTACAAATAACCCCGATCCCTTTTGAAACCTTTGTAACATCATCTGATGTTGCTTTTAATGCAATAGTACTTCCTGCTCCCCGGTTTAGTGAACCTGGACATTCAGCATTCACCATCCTTTCACATATACTTACCACAAATTTTCTTTGGGAGAAAATCCGGGTTCAGGGTGGTGCCTATGGTGCACATGCTGAAGTCAATCTGCTTGAAGGACTTTTTACGATGTCAACCTATCGTGATCCGCGAATTGCTGAATCCTATAAAGATTTTGAGGCTTCTCTTCAGGAAATAGCTGACGGGAATATCAGTAATTCTCATATTGAGAAATCTGTTATTTCCCTGATCAGCAGAGATTTGAAACCTCTTACTCCCCGCGAGAAAAGCATGCTTGGATTCCGCAGGAGTATGCTCAGCATAACTGATGAACTACGGCAGAAACGGAGAGATGAGTTTTTTGTTATGACCAGGGAGTCTGTATCTCAGGCGGCAGAGATGCTTCTTGCTTCTTATAAATCAGGAGATTCGGCATCAGTGACAATCGCGGGGCAGGAATTGATTGATGCGAACCTTAAGAAATTCCCCAATGCAGCAAAAAACATCAAGACCTTGCTGATTCAGTAGATTGGCAGCAGTTCTTTTTCATACAGGAGGGCACTTGCTTTGAATGCGGAATAGGGGGAAGCAATGAGGACTATCTCCTGCTCTCCGGCAAGTTCGATCATTTGCCGGGTTGGTTTTTTCCCTCGAACAAATACGATAATATGGATATCTGACATAGCAGCTGTACGAATTGTCTGGGTATTCACGAGCCCGGTTATAAGAAGCACGTGTTCATCAAGAAGTGTGAGGACATCGCTCATCAAATCAGAAGTGAAACCATAATAAACTTCTTTATCTTGTATATTTTCACCGCATATTATCGTTCCGGCAATAATGTCAACTATTTCATGAATCTTCATATTGGCAAAACCTCATCTTAATTATGCAGAACAATAAATTTTTTTGAAGTACTAATTATGAAGTACTATAACAGAAGCATAGACTATGTTAAAGAGATGTTTTTGGCTATACTGATAGAATGAAAAAGAAAATAGGTTTCGGTGATATAGAGCAATCTGTGTACAATGCCGTGCTGAAAGCAGGGGTGATTTTGCCCGAAGATGTTAAAGCAGCCTTACAGAAGGCTTATATGGATGAAGCTTCTTCAGGATCAGCACGAGAGTCCAGAAGTACTTCAGTTATCAGTAAGATTCTGGAAAATCTTGATGCTGCTGAAAAAATGAGAATCCCCATGTGTCAGGATACCGGTATGGTAATTATATTTGCTGATATTGGTACTGAAGCTTCTGTAAATCTTTCTGATATAGATAACGCGGTGAATACGGGTATTGCGGCTGCTTTTTCGGATGGCTATTTTCGTAAATCAGTAGTGTCGGATCCTCTTTTCGGCAGGGAAAATACAGGAAATAATCTTCCGGCAGTCATCTACCATCAACTGGTTCCGGGGAATCTTCTTACTCTGCAGCTCATGCTGAAGGGGTTTGGGAGCGAGAACTGCAGCGGTCTTGTTATGCTGAATCCCACAGCAGGTATACAAGGAGTAATTAGTGCTGTTACCGGAATTGTTGCAGAAGCCGGCGGGAAGCCCTGTCCTCCGATTATAGCAGGTGTCGGAATCGGCGGTACGGCCGATCGCGCAATGCAGCTCTCAAAAAGGGCTCTTCTTCGGGATGTTCTGGATAGACATCCTGACAGCAGATATGCCGAACTTGAAGAGCAAATACTGCTTCAGCTGAATGGTTTGCATATCGGACCTGGGGGATTGGGCGGTGTTACAACCGCTATGGCAGTGAAAGTTGAGGCTGAATCGACCCATATTGCAGGATTGCCTGTAGGGGTGAGTATCAGCTGCTGGGCTGACAGAAAACAGAAAATTGTGCTGGGAGAGGAATAATGGAGAGGTCTGTAAGATCATTATCACTGCCGATGTCCAGAAAAATTGCCGCAGACCTCTGTGCGGGAGATGAAATCCTGCTTTCAGGAACCATGCTTGTCGGCCGTGATCAGGTACATGAACAATTCCATAAAATTATTAAAGCCGGAAAAGTTCTGCCTGTTCCGCTGGAGGGTGAGACAATTTTTTATATGGGACCGGCTCCGGCACCAGAGGGGGCTGTAATTGGATCCTGCGGCCCGACAACCTCGTCCAGGATGGATCCATTCACGCCGGAACTGCTTGATGCGGGTCTTGTCGGGATGATTGGAAAGGGACCCAGAAGCTCTGCTGTGCAGGAAGCGGTGATAAGAAATGGCGCAGTCTATTTCTATGCTTTTGGCGGCTGCGGAGCTCTCTATGCACAGAAAGTAACATCAATAGTGTGTTTAGCCTTTCAGGAGTTTGGTCCGGAAGCACTCTACCGGATTACGATCAAAGATTTTCCGGTTATTGCAGCTATGGATAGCAGAGGTGTTTCCATTCTATGATTTCAACGTTTTCAGAATTTTCAGAATAAGACTTGCGCGCCAAAAAACTTGCTTAAAAAAACTTGAGAAAATGAAATTTACGTCCTGGCAGGAATATGCTACACTACCATATAGCTGATAAACAGGGTGAGAAACAGATGTTCGCAAACACTATTTCTGAAAATACCAGGATTTACATTCTCCGGAACTCCAGACTTCTGGAACGTCAGATGTACTCGGTACTATTTGAGAAGGCTCCCGTCGAGATGGTTATTAAAGCAATTGCCGCTTACCAGAATGCTGACGGAGGCTTTGGAAACGGAATTGAACCGGATCTTCTTACTCCGGTAAGTACCGGTATAGGAATGGAAACCGCTTTTTATTACCTGGATATGCTGACCAATAAAAAGCATTGTACTGACCAGGTTAACCCCCTGCTTCAGAGAGCCAGAGAATGGGTTGAACATTCAATAACAGAGAACGGAATAATACCCATTATTCCCGATGATGTTCGATCATATCCGCATCAAGTGTGGTGGCTCAATTCCGATGAGACCCGGATTTTATCTCTGGCTGGATATCTGGCAAAATTCAATATGCCTCTTCGGCAGCGGGCAAAGCGAATTGTTGCAAGATTTGCCGATACTCTTGCTATTCCGGATGTTCTTACAGAATACAACTATCCACTCTTTGTCTATGCCGTAAATGAGACCTCTTTCAGCCGCTGGGATCAGGTTCTTGATGTGCTCCAGCAGAAATTGACTGAGCACATATATGAACCGAGAGAGTCCTATTTCCTGTTGACCCGTTACTGGTATCATTTTATTGATATGATGCCGGAGGAGCTCGTGGAAAGACAAATAGAACGCTATGTTGATTCTATAGAGGCTGATGGAGGGATGCCGAATCCTTATCCGGAACTTCCCTGGTGGAGACCTATAGTTACTCTGGACTTTCTGTTAATCCTCAACAGGCTGGAGCTGCTTGATCGTTTAGAATGAGTGCCCCGAATGCATAACAAAACAATTTTTACCTTGTTCTTTGGCTCTAAGCAGGGCTGTATCAGCATATTGAATTAGCCTGTCAATGTTGATAAAACCGTTTTCATGAACTGCAATGCCAATTGAGCAGGTAAGCTGCCGTTCACGGGATATTACTATTTTATGGTTAACCATATCGCTTATCTCTGCAGCTATAGAATCATTGAAAGAATCCAGAGAATCCAGGATTCTTTGAGAAAACTTTGCTGCACCTACTGTGTCTGTTTTAGGTAAGAAAACCACAAACTCATCTCCTCCCATACGAAAAACAGTATCAGATTTTCTGCTCAGGGCTGATAGTATCTCAGCAAACAGTTTTAAAATTCTGTCTCCTGCTTCATGAGAAAAAGTATCATTATAATACTTAAAGTTATCCAGATCTAAATAGAGAAGAGAAAAATAGGTGGATTTTGTGGTATAATAGCGATTATATTTTGCTGTTTCTTCTTCCGCTCTCCGCTGCAGTTCTGTTCTGTTCCATAGATTTGTTAATTCATCTTTTGTAGCCATAAGCAGCAGCTTACTGTTTACCTCACTGAGCTGCCGGGTTCGGGCAAGAATCTTTTTCTCCAAATCTTTTGTTGTTTCAGATGCAATCTCAAGGGCGTGAAGAAACTTGTAGGAAAACTCATTTGAGTGCGTTATGATAAAAAATGTTAATCCGAAAGCACTTAACTCGGCAGCAAAAAGATTTGTTGTGCCGGAAAAATAGTAGATAATATCATTAATAACCGCTAATGCCAAAACAAAGCCGCCAAAAAGAATAATTCCAGAGGCCTGTTCCTTTTTAAACCAGGATAAAAAAAGTGCAGTTAGCCAGTAAACAGCAAATATAATCATCAATAGATTATAGTAGAGCAAGGCATGGTTATATATGCGAATAGGAAAAATCAGAATAACCAGAGAGTAGATTAATGAGATTCCCAATACAAGCAGTACTGCAGCGTTATTAAGCAGATTGTGAAATGCATGTTTACTGTAAAGGATAAATGTACAGAAGGTTAAGGTTATTGATAGATATTCAACTTTTAGCTGTATCCAGGAGGGTATAGAGGGAAAATAGAATGTCAGCAGAGTATTTGTTGTCAAGGTTCTTATAGATATCAAGAGACAGAGAGCTGCAAAGTAGAGGATACTTCTGTCTCTATTGTTTTCACTGTAGAAAAAGAGCATGAAGAGTGCAGTCATAAAGAGAATCCCAACCAGAAAAAGGGAGGTGCTGTGAGAGACAAACATTATCCGGTTAATGTCGGCAGGGAGTCCGAAAACCGGAGCTTTCCCGAACCCGCTATAGGGGTGGGTGAAATTACTGATAGTAAAAACAATATCGGCTTGAGGCTCGGGGGTGTAGAAAGTAACAATTTTATCCATGAAACGAGGGTAATGGTTCTCTTCATCTATCCCAAAAGTACCGGTTTCAGTAACCAGAATATCATTTACATACATTTTATATGCTGTATATATATTTCCGATGAAAATACTGTAGTAGCCGGAGTCTGGCAGAATTAACTGGATACGGTAAGAAGCGTATCCGAAAGATTGTAATTTCTCACCATCCGCACTTGCGGGAAGAGTGGTCCAGTTTGAAGGGACCTGCAGGTACAGCGGTTTATCTGATGAATTCCACTGCCCGAATCCTGTAACCTGCCCCGGATAAAATTCCCAGCCGCCCTTTAAAAGCGTAGGAGATAATGATGTATATGAATCTTCTGAAAAATTAATTATACCTTGCTCTGCAGATTTTGCATTGAGATCTAATCCAAAATTAAACACAATCCCAAAAACACTTACAGCCAGCAGTATAAAACCCAGAAAAAGTACTATTTTTCTCATGCAGTATTATAATACCCAAAATGGGCGAGTACAATAGATATCCTTAAAAATTTACCAGGTAGATTCAGAGGATTTTGCGGTGTTGTAACCTACTGTTCTGAAAGGAATTAAAAAGGGTCAAAATAAAGTCTACCCCAGAAGAATGCACATACAAGTGCATTCAAGCCCCAAAATAAGAGAAATATCCAGTATCCACCCCATAAA
>JADHUD010000035.1 GCA_016784705.1 Spirochaetia bacterium
CCTGAAAAATAGTGCGCGTCAGGAGATATTATGTCACAAATTGCTGAATTAGTCACGTTATAGATTAAAAATAGTTTTTGTCTTTGCCATAATCTCAGGATATTCATAAAAAACTTCGAGATTAACGGGGGTCCTTCTTGCTATTCCGTGGTTATCAGTAGCTATGAAGTCGACCCAGTTTTCCTTGAAATACTGATCCGCGCCGCCATTCTCGACTCCCTGAATATTCACCTGAAAATAGACTCCCATTTCCCGCAGTCTTAAAGCGGTGGGAGATGTTACAGAAAGCCACGAAAAACGCTCAACATGAGCAAGAATGATAATAAACCCTTCCAACTGCAGCTTAAAAATCCTGTCCAGCAGAAAAAGAGGTTCTACCCGCATAGATGTTTCAACAAGCAGGAATTTACCGAGAAATGGTATAAACTTTGATTCTTCGGGGCCAATATAGAGCTCAGAGCCTAGAATCGCCTCTATTCCATAACTGCCGGCAACTGTTTTAAACCAGGTATATGAATCTCTTATCTTAAGTATATTTGTTTTTACAAAAGGGTTGGCCAGATGCGGTGTACACACAATATGCGTTATACCAGCACTTTTATAGAGGGATAACATAGTTTTAGCCTCTTCCTCAGTCTGCACTCCGTCATCAATACCTGGAAGAAGATGTGAATGAATATCTATCATATGCCGGGCTATTCTTTAGTATCCCCCCCCTTCTTTTCGTCCTCTTCCTGCAGCACATCCTGTTCTAACTCAGTAATATAGTCAAAGGGGCTTTTTACTTTAGGACTTTTTTCTTTAGGACTTTTTACTTTAGGACTTTTTTCTTTGGGACTTTTTTCTTTGGGACGCTTAACTGTACTTTTTTCCGTCTGTACTTTTTCTTCCTGCAAATCCGGAACTTCTACTGCCGGCTCCTGCAGCTCTTCGATACTATCAGCTTCATCCTGCCCTTCGACTTCATCATTGACTTCAGCTTTGTCAGCAGCCGGAATAATTTCATCCGGAATAATTTCAGAGACAGGCTGATTCTCAATCGTATTCGTTTTCGTTTTCGTTTTCGTTTTCTGCTCAGGTTCAGATGCAGCAGCTTCAGGTTCTGTTTGTATTACCACTTGGTTCTCATATCCAATGAGATCCTCGGCAGCACCGGTTGAAACCCTTCTTTTTACACGTTTACGCTTTTTACCAAAGACTTCAGACATTTTTTTCCGATATTTTCTGGTTGATTTCTTGTATTGAGATTTGTAACGCCTCTTCTTATCAGTTACTTTTTCTCCTGAATCGCTGTAATAATAGTAGTAGTGATAATAGTGATACGAATCTTCCCGGGTAATATCATTAATTACAATTCCCACAACAGGTATTCCGGAATTACCTATATTTTCTGCCGCAAGTTTCAATCCATACTTTGATGATTGAGCCGAACGGACAACCATAACAATACCGTCAGATAAACGTGCAGCAATCAGTGCATCAGAGGCTGCAAGAAGCGGTGGGAGATCTATCAGAATTTTGTCATACTTAGTTCTTAAGAATTTCATCATCTTCAGGAACTTTTCTGAAGTAAGCAAGGCTGTAGGATTGGGCGGCAGGGGACCGACAGCTAAAAGTTTTAAATTAGGCAGCTCTTCAAGAGGTGTCTGGATAAGGTCATCAAGAGCTACATCCTGCAGCAGGTGATTAACCAGTCCCTTTTGTGACCGTATTAAACCCATAGCCTTCTCGAGTCTGGGTTTTCTCATGTCCGCATCTATAAGAAGTGTTGAGAGACCATTCTGAGCCATAGCTATACCGGCATTTGCTATTATGGAAGTTTTCCCCTGTGCCATCTCCGCACTGGTTATACTAATTACTTTCGGTGATTCGACAGTGCTGTATAAGATATTTGTTGAAATCAGTTTGTATGCTTCAGACGGAGGAGCTGTCGGATCATTATAGACAATAAGTTCAGGATAACGCTGATTTTCATCAAACAGCAGATGCGGAATACGTCCAAGTATCGGCAGATCTGGACCAAGTGTTCTGCGAATTGATTCTTCATCCCTGATTGCATCATCAAAGGCTTCCACAAGGAAAACCAGAAGTACTCCAAGAAAGAGACCCAGCAGCACTCCAATTGCCAGCATCATTTTCTTATTCGGCTTAATTGGATTAACGGGTGTAACAGCCTGATCAATGATAGTAGAGGTTCCGGTAACTGCAGCCTCAGCAATCTTTGCTTCCTCAAAATTTTCAAGAAGCAGTATGTACAGATTCTGTTTAACGGTAACATCCCGCTGGTGATCAAGCAGCTGCTGCTCCAGCGCAGGCAATGTTATCATTTTCTCTTCATATCTGTTGCGCAGCTGTGTCAGATAGCTTACATCAATTTCAGCAAGGTATTTCAGGGAATATGCATCTGCTAATTCCATCAGTACTAAACGTATATAAGAACTCAACTTCTCTTCATTCTCAAAAACAATTTCGAGAATCTGCTGTTTGAGTTCATTTTCCAATCGTACTTTTCTGGTATAAAGCTCATCCTTCCTTGAAGTTTCTATCCCCAGCACCGGATTCTGTGTACTCTGGTAACCGGCAAGCTCTAATTTTGCCCCTGCCATTTCAGCTCTTATTGATCTGAGTACCGGATCCAGCGAAACCTTTTCATAGAGTACCGGTTTTTTCCCATTTGAAGTAAGAATTTCAGTGAATGCTTTTATCTTACTCTCGGCTTCTTTTATCTGCAGTGTATAGGGATCAATCTGTTTCTCATAATAGGTAACATTCTCAAGAAGCAGCCTTGCTTCCTCATCAAGGAGATATATACCTTTCTCTTCTTTGAATTCTCTCAGCAGGTTCTCTGCATCAAGAACAAGCTGTTCTGTTGTACCGATCTGAGACTCAATAAACTCCCTGCGGACGGTATAAGATTCCTGTGCAAGTTCTTTCAGCATATCGTTATAGACTACAGAGAGCGTATTAGCTAAATTCCGGGCAAGGTTCGGATTCTCATTTTCCACCGCAATCCGGACAATATTAGTATCTTTAACGGTTGAAACCGAGATCATATTTGATATTGATGTTATAAGACTATTCAGATTAACAGAGTTTTTTGAACCGGACAGTCTTGTGTAATAATCCATCAAATCAAGATCTTCTATTACTTTCTCAATATTCCTGCGGCTCTTTATCAATTCAACTTCGGTAGATATCCGTGTTGTGTTCGTACCTCCCTGAAGAGAGAAAATATCTTCAAGAGAACTGCTGCTTTGTGTCGGTTCAACCCACAATGTTGCGCTTGCCTGATATATAGGGGTTGCTCTGAACAGATAGCCTGCAACAAGCCCAACCACAATAATAAATGTCGCTAACAACCAAAATTTTCTTTTCCTGATAATTCTTAAAATATCTTTCAAAGAAATTTCATTCTGATTTTCCTGGTATGTCTGCTGGTCCACTCTGCTTCTCCCTGTAGAAGTTGGAAATTACCATGTTACTAATAAACATAATAAATAACAATCTGTTACTGAGTATTGAAGTTATAAATCAACTTCTTTTTTTCTTATCAGTATTCCATTCTCGGTTGCCACAACCAGTATATCTGAACAATTTTCTACTCTTACCGGTATAGTTGTATAGTTGCATAACATGACATTTGATGATTCGTTGAATTCTCCCGGATTACCGGGGAAAAATGTATTTCCCATGGTATCAGTCTCTAAATAGTTATTTAGAGACTCCCAATTCCCCAAGTCATTCCATGCAAGCTCTTTTGGGGCAGGAATCAACGTCATCTGAGATGCTATGCGCTCCATCAAAGCATAGTCAATAGAGATATTCCAACCTGATTCTTTAATTTTTCTATATGCATCAGCTATGGTCACTGCACTTTTCATCATTACAGCTTCAGAAATCGGTCTGAGAATTTCCGGACAATGTTTTTCAGCGGCTTCAATGAGAACACTTGTTCTCGCTATAAATATTCCGGCATTCCAGAAATAATTACCATCACGTAAGTACACTTCTGCGGTATCTTTATCAGGTTTTTCCACAAATCCTTTTACTTGATAGGTTGCAAGGGTTCCTTCCATATGATTACCAGCCTGAATATAGCCATAGTTTGTTTCAGCTCTGTCAGGCTTTATTCCAATTGTTACCACTTGTCCCGTCTCTGCAGCTACATTAATCGCATGATCAAGAAGATCTCTAAAAACATCCTTATCCATTTTGTGGTCTGCCGGCAGGAAACAGAGAACTCTTTCGGTATTATGCAGGGCTTTATGTTCAAAAAGTGCTGCATATAAGATAGCAGCAGCCGTATTACAACCAAACGGCTCTTCAAGCACATTCACCCGCCGGCCTATCTCAGCTGCTTGTCTATATACTTCTTCGGTATATCGTTTTTCCGGAATTATTCCTACATCCATATCAGCGGGGATCCGGTCTATAGCTTCCTGCAGAAGAGCAGTATCTCCTACAAGCTTGAGAAACTGCTTAGGAAATTGTCCTTTCCCGGTTTGGGATAGCGGCCGAAGACGGGTACCGGCTCCACCTGCCAATATATAAATTTTTGGTTTCATTTGCTTATTTTACTGTGGAAGCTGTAAAGCATCAAGTAAGATTATTCTATTCCTGCTCTTTCCTGCTCTTTATATGCTTTTAGAAGTCTTTGCACCAGGGAAAATTTCATACCTGCTTTTTCTTCCTGCATCACTCCCCCGATATGGTATCGGGCTGCACCACCAGTGCAAATTCCCAACTGAACAGCTTCAGATAGATTAACAGCTCCTTTTTTTATTCCGCTGGTAAGCTGAGAAGCTATTGAGGTAATGATTCCGCCTGCAAAATTATCACCGCATCCGGTTGTATCTCCACCTGCCAGACCCGCTGCAATTTCATCATCAACTAAAGATGAGACAGGCATACTTACAGCTTCCTCTACTTCGAATAATCTATTCCCAGGATCAGCATATCCGCAAACTGGTTTTGCTCCGCAAGTAATAACCGCTGCCTTCAGACCCCACCTGCGAAATTGAGCAATAGCTTTCTCTACTGAATTCTGCCCGGACAATCTCAGTGCTTCCTCTTTGTCTGTAACAAGCAGATCTATAAACTCGTAACTTCTCTCACTGCTCCCTAAAGGCCAGTGAGCAGATGGGGATTTTTTCTCATTTAAAAAATCGTAGACTGTTGTAACTATGGAAACAGCTCCATTGTCAAACGCCTTCTGCAGTAGTTCGGTAAGTTTTTCATGAATAATCGGGGTAAGCCCGGTTCCCCCGAATACAATCATATCTGCTGAAAAAAAGTTTTCCGGAAGATCCTTTTCGGTAAACAACCCCGCAGATCCGATGGTATTAATAAAAGTCCGCTCACCTCCGCCATCACCTTCATCAAAATCAGGATCAGAGAGAACTATAGTCTCTGCAGTACTCTCCTGAATCTCTGTATAGTGAGAAAGAGATATATCAGGAGCACTTTTTTTCAGCCTTTCCAGAATATACTGACCATTCTCATCATTCCCATAAAACTGAGAAAATGAGATTTTTACCGCTGTATTCCCCATCATTTGAGACATAGCTATCAGAGCAACTATTGCCGGACCTCCTATATTCTTCACAGGTTCAACGGCATGTGTGTTGAGGCGATTAATAATCTCATTAAGCGATAGTCCTGACATTGCTTCCAGATCTTCCGTAAAAACCAGCTGCCCGGGTTTTAACCCGCGGGGATCATCAGGAGTTCTCATCAAACTTTTGAACTCATCAGTTGAAAACGAAATGCCTTGATAAATAGTATCTACAAGACAGCATCCAGTTGCATGAATGATAAATTTTTGATTTTCCGGCATATTTTCTCCAATTTCATCGTTTCTTATTACCAACATATAATATGAATGTAATCTTGAAAAGTATCAATAGAATTTATTTATCTCCGCCCCTGCCGCTCTTGCCCGGGTTCTATAAAGATACTAGTATACAGGTACGACAATCCTATTTCAGGAGATACTTGATTTCAGGAGATACTCAATGAAGCCTTCAACAAGAAAAACCCTTGTCATTTCAGCTGTTATCATAATACCATTGTTTCTGCCTATCCCTCCGCTTGCCAGATTTGGAATCCCCGCTCTTATAATTGTATACTTGCTCTATACCGGTATAGGTACTATCAGATATTTTGCAGGCGTCAGAGCCGGTATCAACAGAGATCATGACAAAGCAGTAAAGTATATATTAAAAGCCTCCCGTTCCAAACTTTCAATTGAACGGGGAGCCATAGCGGCTATGCTCCTTCTTAAATACGATAAGCTGGATGAGGCGGAACAACTCTTTGCTTCTCTTGATCAAATGAAGAAAAGTCCCTCTCAGCAAAAATACTTAAGATCTTATCAGGCTCTCCTCCCCTGGCAGAAGGGGGACAGGGAGGAGGCAGTCTTACTGTTGGAAAACTTATTGAACAATGATGGTCATTATAGAACTACTCACGTATACAGCACGTTAGGGTATTTCCTTCTGCATTGCGGAAAACCTGAACGGGCTCTTGAGCTAAACTTAGAAGCGGTTGATTATGATCCGACACCAGATATTCTGGATAATCTGGCAGCAGCATATATTGCGACAGGTGATTGGGAAAATGCGGAGAGTATCTGTAATAAGGTTACAGATTCAAATCCGGGTTTTTCAGAGGCCTGGTACCATGCAGGAATTATAGCCGAACATTTTGGTGATTTTGAGACCGCTTATTCACAGTATAAGAGAGCCCGCAACTCAATTTTCAGCAACCTTTCTCTTCTGAAAAAGGGTATGGTTGATGAAAAGATAGAGGAAATGCGCCTTAAACTGGAAAAACAGAGCCTGTTAACAGACAGCAATGTTTTCGATTAGCAGGCCGCAGGCTCCAGGCTGAAACCTGCAGAAAATCCACGTATAAATTTTTATTCTGACCAATGCTTTCACGCAGCAGGATGAAGAAAATCCAAGAATAAAATTTTATTTTTTATTCTGACCAATGCTTTCACGCAGCAGGATGAAGAAAATCCAAGAATAAAATTTTATTTTTTATTCTGATTTTCTTCATCCTGCTCACCAATGCAGAAAGAAAAACAATTCACCAAATGATGAAGATCCGGCAATATTTTCTCCTGCCAAAATAAATCCATACCGATAACCAATATCAACAAAATTAAAAATATCAACGGCTGCTTCTACTCCAGCAGAAGCTGTAAACTCAGTACCCGCTGTTTCTGTGTTATAATAGAATCCCCCGCAATAACCGGTATCTGCAAAAAGATTAATCCGGGGATACCCAAAACTCATATCAAACAGAACCAGTTCCGGTCCGGAAGCTCTGAGCTCAAAATTATTTACTGCTGTAAGATTAACTCCAAGTGAATTTGCTTCAAAACCCCGCATCTTCTTACCAAGTGACGGATATTTTTGAAATAACTGCGGAACTGCTGATCCCCATATATAATCTGCCTGAATTCTGTCAGCAATATACAATGAAAGCCACTGATTTTCAGGCTCTCCATCCATAGGTATCGTATAAAGCGGTAAAAATCCCTCAATGGTCAGATTTGCCTGATAGAAATCTGTTTTCCCAAACAGCTCGTTCAGAAGCAAGGCTGGTGCGGCAGTAAAAGACAGCTCAGTCTCAATCCCCTCTATCATGTGCCCCTTATGAACCGTATCATACAAAATACCAATTTTCAGGATATTTGAAACCATGCCGTCTTTATCCGGATATGCAGCTGCGCTTGAACCGCTATCCAGAATTGTAGAGGCTGTACCCCCAATATTTTCTACCGGAAGTGCCCAGACAGTATTCCATTCGGCATAAGCATTAAGATTTCCTATAAGTTCCTGCTCCAAATGGGCTTTTATATCTGCCTGCCAAAATGCAAATTTCAACACATCCAAATCCGCAGGAGTTGTTATAAGCGGATCTCCGACCGCATCTGTCCACAGCGTATATGCTGTTCTTGCACCACCAAGAAGAACCTTTAGTGTGGTTTTCTTACCATCGATCAATTCGATTCCATGATACGCAATTCCGGCTTGAAGATAGGTTGGCACCATCCCGGAAAGAACATCACTGATATCTATAGTACCCAGAGCAAATGACACTGCGGGTTTATTTTCCTCTGCCATTACATTTACAGAGAGAAAAAATGCTGAAATAAGAAAAATACTGATTATTTTTTTTGTTGTTTTTTTCATACGTTCCCCCAATATCGATAGTATATCACGATTTTTCTTGTACAATGAAAAATACTGATTTTTCAAACCGATTATTTAAACCGGAAAATGACCGGCTGCAATGTGGTACAACCGGTCAAAAGTATAGGGAAAACTAAAAAGAGAAGACAATATGCTAGACTTGCAGGTTACCGCAAGGTAATACCCTGCTCTGTCTCAAAAAAGAACTTTACAGGAGATTTTTCAGCATTAATCCATGTTTCCTGAGCAGAAATAAAAGATAAAACAAACAGCAGCGAAACTGCTGCCAATACAATTTTTCTCATGAAAGTAACTCCACTTTTTTTACTATTTTTTTAATAATCTATACATAAAAATAGTAATCACCTGACAAATAGTCAAACAAGAAAAACACATTTTATTAAGAAAAAAATGTTTATTTTTTACCAAGAAAAGAACTGTTTCATGAATAAATTCTTCATTAATAATTTATTGACAGGGTAGAGGTAAATCATTACTCTCCACATATGAGCAGGCTGAAGACTAAAACAGTAAGTAATAATCCTATACAAAGAGGTGTAACGGCAGGTTTTCCTATCTTTATCGGATACTTCCCGGCAGCAATGGCATTCGGCCTTATAGCAAACTCCATCGATCTTACTCTCTACGAATCAATGCTTTTTTCCATGGTACTTTTTGCTGGAGCCAGCCAGTTTTTTGCATTGAATCTCATCGCATCGGGAGCGGCAGTTTATGAGATTGTAATCGGGATCATTCTTGTCAATCTTCGGCACTTGCTTATGAGCGCATCACTCTCACGAAGAACAACCGCAGCATCTATCGGAGCACGTTTAATGATCGCATTTGGTAATACAGATGAGGTTTTTGCTACAGCTTCTTCTTCAGAGGGCCCCATAGAAACACCGTATCTTGCCGCCTTGGAAATAACCGCATGGACAGGCTGGGTTTCGGGAACTCTGGCAGGTTTCATTGGGGGTTCATTCCTTCCATCCGGACTGCAGCAGAGTATTGGAATTACCCTATATGGAATGTTCGCCGCATTGTTAGTGCACAACGTTCAGAAAGAATACTGGTACATTCCGGTTGCCGCTGCAGCTGCCGGTTTGAATACAATACTTGTACGAGTAATACATTTACAGCCAGGCTGGGCTTTTGCACTCTCCATGATTCTCGCATCACTGCTTGGAGCGGCAATTCTGCCAAAAGTTTCAGAAACTTTCAGGGAGGCGGAAATTGAGCTTTGACATAGCTGCTATAGTACTTTTTTCAACTGCCGGAACCTATTTTTCCCGGGTAATTCCATTTTTTGCAGGGTTCCTGGACAGACTTCCAGTCTTTTTTAAAAGATTTTTACAAGTAATGCCCGTCGCAGCACTAGGTGCACTGCTTTTTCCGGGACTTCTCACTGATTTTTCTCATGCCCCTGCCGCAGGTATGGTTGGAGCCGCTGCAGCTGCTGTAACGGCACTATTTACAAAAAATCTGATATTCCCTGTATTGGCAAGTATAGCTGCAGCATATCTGATGCTGTAAACAGAAAATTCCAGAGGTCTGTCGAACAATATCCTAAACACTTTTCAGAAACTCATCCTGCAGTAATTGATGAAGGGACTGCATTGTATGTTCATCAAATTTGAGTTTTTCCCGGTCATAGGTTACCAGACCATTTAATTCTTCCTCTACATCACTCAGCTGGGTGTATACTACTGCAGACAATCCCTTACTAATAAGAGGAAGAACCTGATCGGTCACCAAACCTGTATATGCTTTCTGAAGTTTTCCACTATCTGCGAACTGTTTATATACGAAAGGCTTTCCTCCGGGCTTTTTCCATGCATGCATAGGATCTAGAAGGCTGTATCCCCCATATTCCGAGATGATGTAGACACGTTCATCATGTGCCGGTGGTGTTTTAAGTTTAATCTTGTAGGTATGCAAACTGACAAAATCACCGCCTTTCTGGTCATGCCAACCCGAAGCATGATCTACCAGACGTGTGGAATCGTAATTTTTTACCCATTCAGCAATTTCGGCAGCATTATACTGCCCCCACCCTTCATTGAAAATCACCCATACAAGAATACAGGGAGTATTGTATAAATTGTAAATTAATTCCCTTACACTATGTTCAAACCCGTTTCTGGACTCTTCAGAGTCCCTCCAGGTTTTGACATAAGACCTCAAAGATGTATCCTTTCTATGTTTGCCAAACACCATGGCAAGCCGTATGTCAAGCTTTGATGACAAATCTCTACCTCCGGATACCATATCCTGTATTACGGCAATTCCAAGACGGTCACAATGGTAGTACCAGCGCCTGGGGGCAACCTGCACATGCTTTCTGACCATATTAAAGCCTAGATGCTTTACCAGCTCTAGATCATAAATCATTGCTTCATCAGCAGGAGGTGTCATTCCGCTCTCAGGCCAGTAACCCTGATCCAGCGATCCGTTCAGGAAAAGAGGCAGATTGTTCAGATATATACGGCGGATATCATTTTTATCTTTGGAAATTGATACTTTTCTCATAGCAAAATAACTGACAACCTTATCTGTAACAATCTTACCATTCAATGTCTCTATAATGAGGTTGTACAGAAACGGAAAATCAGGTGTCCATGTCTTCATATAAGGAACCTGTATTTTCAGTGGAATTCCTGGTTGTGCGGTGACTCTCTTAACAGTTTTACCGCCATCTTTAATGGTAAAACGAACCTTATCACCATCTGAGACCATAGCTGTTATCTCTACGTACCCTTCATCCAGATATGGAACAATTTTAAGGTCGGTCAGGTAGGAATCATGTACACGTTCCAGCCATACTGTCTGCCAGATTCCGCTGGTTGCAGTATAGTATATTCCGCCGGGCTGCATCACCTGCTTACCCCGCTGCTGCCACATCGTATCTGTCGGATCAGTTACAGAAACAATCAGCTCTTGCTGATTGTCATTTTTACTCATTTTAAGCAGAGAAGTAATGTCGAAAGTAAAAGGTGTATAACCTCCGGAATGATCGCCGGCTTCTCTACCGTTAACAAAAACACGGCAGTGCCAATCTACAGCCTCAAAATTCAGATGTATCCGGCCGCTCTCCCAATTTTCCGGAAGCTCAAATACCGTCCGATACCATAACTTTTCGTCAGGATTCAGCTGCTCGCCGACTCCGGACAGAGCTGTTTCAACCGCATAGGGAACACGGATTTTTCCTGTATATTCACCGGGATGTTCTTCGTGTTTTTTTGTTACTGCATAATCCCACAATCCATTCAGACATAGCCAATCTGGTCTTACAATCTGAGGCCGCGGATATTCTGAGAGAGGAATCTCCTGCTTTGAAGTTTTAGCCCAGCGTGATTCTATCTGTTCCGGAATAACAAGCCGCTTACCCATTTACTCTTCCAACTTCTCAATTGCAGCTTGTGCATTAAATACAAGGGTCTCAAACTGACCAGTCTCGTCTTTCAGTGCCAATTCAACTGCTGTTCTGTAATCAGCAATTGCCGCTTCCGGATTTTTCAGCCGCTCCAGGGCTGCTGCCCGGTTAAAATAGGAGATGGGATAATCCGGATCAAGTTCAATTGCAGCAGTACAGTCTGTTACAGCCTCCGCAAAACGATCCAGTTGAATGAAGCTCCAGGCTCTGTTGTTAAGGGCATCAACTTCACCGGGCTGCAGCCTGATACTTTCTGTAAAATCTGAAACTGCCTTATCATACTGCATAAGCTGGGCGTACGATACGCCTCTATTATAATAATCATCGGCGTTTGCCGTGCTTCGCAAGAGAATTGCAGTGTCCAAATCCGCTATAGAAGCCGCAAAATTACCTAAGGTTTGCAGAACAAGGCCGCGTTCAGCATAAAATATTGGTTCGTCTGTATACATATCAATAGCAGTTGAATAATCATTCAGAGCATCCTCATATAAACCCATTTCATTTAAAACCACCGCTCGATCCCGAAAAAGATAGGGATTGTACTGCGGTATCAACTCTATCGCCTTATTTAGATCTTTTAATGATAACTTATTTTCTGATATCCAGTTATATGCAATACCCCGGTTCCAGTAGGCTTCATACATATCAGGAATAAGGTTTAATGCCGAAGAAAAATCGTTAACCGCATCAACATAATAATTTTCCATGAGAAAGGCATAACCACGATGGAAAAAATTGTAGCCGTTGTCCGGCTGCAGATCAATTGCAGCATTGAAATCTTCATGGGCTTCAGCAAAATATCCGGTATCTCTATACGCAATCCCGCGAATTAAATAGAGGTCCGAGAATGGAGTAACCAGAGTGAACAGCTCTGTTGCCTGAGCAATTACTTCTTCATACCTTCCAAAACTGTACAACTCAACAATCTCCGCCCAGGCATCATCAATTTCATCAGCAGCAAGCGAAAGAGAACTGAGCAGCAGCAGTATTATCAGAATAACACTCCTAACACCTCTACGGTTTTGAATAAATCGTAATTTGTTACGGTAATTATTTTTCATGGGCTATCTCTTCTCCAATATATAAAATATCATACTCTTTACTTTCTATAAATCTCTGATTCATGAAAAGGGTTCTGCTACCAGATAGTAACTGCAGCAGTCAAATAATAGTGCCACCCCTCTTCTATCCATGATTTTCTGGTTCCGGTAAAATCATTTTTAAACTGATACACCGCTGAACCGGTTACAGACACGTTAATCGGTATATTTGTAGAGGGAAGAAATTCATAACTTCCACCTACGCTGAAAATGTTATACCACTGGTAATCTCCATCCCGCAAAAAAGCTTTCCGCAAATCTGCCAGATTTTCGGGGACTGGTTCTCCCCATGCTTCTATATACATTTCTTCCATGTCATCAGGCAACATATTGGAGCCGCCGTAAGCCAGAAGAGGTTCACTATAGGATCCGCCGAATTCTCCATGCCGAATCAGCTGGTATCCTCCGTGCAGAGACAGAAACTCCTTAGGGCTCGTATTAATCCGAATCAGCAGTTCATCACTGTTCGGATCCAGTTTTGTACTTAACCCTTCCCCGCCGCTTACAAAGGATTCATATACAACAGAGGGATCAATAGAACCGACCGGATCCAACCAGGGGACTTCAGTTGCCGGGTGTGTATAGGTAAACGGTTCAACTTTTGTATACTGCAGTTTGAGAAGACCAAACGGGACTGAAGG
>JADHUD010000036.1 GCA_016784705.1 Spirochaetia bacterium
CTGCATTTATTAGCTGTTATCTACTGCACTACCGCCGTATTTAAAAGATGGGGTTTCTACTGGATTCTTCCGGCATTTACATCTTTACTCTTTTTAGCATCGGCATTACGTTCTGCGTTTACCATATTATCTCAGGAAATAATTCTTAAAGGTACCGATCTGCTTTTTTCACTAACTGCATCGATTGGTGCACTTCTATGGTTTATATGCCTAATTCTTTTTCATAAAATTCTTGTTACTAAAAAAGAAGATCAATTTTCAAAAAAAATCTTTCTTGATAACTCTTCAACTATTTTTTATCCTGTTCGGCCAATAAATTCCGTATTACAACAATCAAATAAAGAAGAGAGTGTCAGTGGCAGTGAAAAAAAAGAGTAATCAACTTGCAGTTCCTACCCCATTATATTTCTTCGGAATGAAACACTGTGGAAAAACTACATTAGGAAGATTAACCGCACAGGCTTTATCACTGGGTTTTCTTGATGCCGATGATATTCTGTCTGACTATTTAAGTTCGTTGGCAGATTATACGTCTATGACAATTAGGGAATTTTATCATATTGAAGGCAAACACAGGTTTCAGGAATTAGAATACCTATCTTTAACTGAAAATCTTAAAGATAAAATGACAGTATCAGTATCTTCTTTAAAAAAAAATATTGATTTTCTCTATGCACTAGGCGGCGGTGCTTGCGATAATACCCGTCTCTTACAATTTTTAAAACAAACCATGGGTACATTTTTTTATATTAAGCAAGATGAAAGAATTCTACTGAACAGAATCTTACAGAAAGGTATTCCCCCTTTTCTTGACAGCAAAAATCCGGAAGAGAGTTTTCATGAACTATTTATTGCAAGATCGGAAATTTATACAAAACAGGCTGATTATATAATTGATATTTCTGGAAACCAATCAATAGAAGAATCTTTACAGATGATTATTACTTACTTAAACACACTAAAGACCCTGGAGAAATAATGAAGATCGGTTATTTTCAATTCAATCCTTTTTATCATAATATTACAAAGAATTATGAATATATTTCTTCACATGTAAGCAGAATTTCAGCGGACCTTATAGTTCTTCCTGAACTGGCATTATCCGGATATCTGTTTAACAGTGATCAGGAAGTTCAAGCCTGTGCTGAAACTATACCCGGCCCTTCAAGTGATAAGTTTATGACTTTAGCAAAAAAAAATCAGACAGCATATATATACGGATGTATTGAAAAGGCTGATCCTTATACTGCTTCAACCGACGGAAAAGCAGCATGCTACAATAGCTCTGTTTATATCAATCCGCAGGGTGAAATGAAAATCTATAGAAAAGCTCATCTTTTTAATCGTGAGAAAATTTATTTCAAACAAGGAAATGATCCTTTTTTTGTGTTTGATTTCCAGGGAACAACAATTGGCATGTTGATTTGTTTTGACCATATGTTTCCAGAAGCAGCAAGAACTCTGGCCTTATTAGGGGCACAAATTATCTGTCACCCCGCAAACCTGGTTTTAGCTGGATACGCTCAGGCAACTACTCTTGCCAGATCAATAGAAAACCAGATTTTCTGGATTTTGGCAAATAGGATCGGTACAGAAGATTGCGGGTCTGTGACCTGCACATATACTGGAGGCAGCCAGATCACAGCTCCTGACGGTTCTGTTCTAATCTCTTCATCCCGGGAATTGGAAGAATTGCAGGTTGTTGATATTGATCCTTCTTTGGCACTAAATAAATCAATATCAAAAAGAAACCATGTATTTGAGGATCGTCGAACAGATTTGTATCAAGTATAACATTTGCCATGTATTGATTATCTCCGTACAAATGAGTTACTCTACTCTGATATGGATTCTCAAAATCATGACCGACCGATTATTGTACAAAGTGACAAAACAATCCTCCTTGAAGTACATTCTCCTGATTTTAATAAAGCCAGGAATGACATTTCCGGCTTTGCAGAATTATTAAAATCACCTGAGCATGTGCATACCTATAAATTATCACCTTTATCCCTTTGGAATGCAGCATCAATTGGCATAACAGCAGATGATATTGTTACTTCCTTACAGTATTGGTCTCGATATCCTGTCCCGGAATCAATATTGTTTAGTATTCGTGACATAATAAGTAAATATGGACTGATTTCTCTTCATAAAGTCATTTCAGAGGAAGCCTATTTTTATCTCTATATACCTTCAAAAAAGCTGAATTTAGAGTGCAGATCAAGAACAAAAGTAAAAGATCTTCTTTTACCTGTACCCGAAGAAATTTCACAATCATCTCAAATCTTAGACTTGAAACCAGATACTGATATTCAGTTTGGTTTTTTTGTACACCATTATAACAGAGGTGAATTAAAGCTGCAGTTAATGAAAGCAGGCTATCCTGTTGATGATCTTGTACCGTTAAAAAAAGGTGCATACCTGGATATATCATTTAGAACTATTACATCATCTGGTTATCCATTCATTTTACGAAACTATCAGAGAGAAGCATGTGATGCTTTTATTGGAAACGGAAAAAAAGGATTTGGAACACTTGTACTGCCTTGCGGTTCCGGAAAAACCATTATCGGCATTGCTGCAATGGAAGCATTTAAAACAAATACACTCATTGTCACTACAAATATAGCTGCAGTGCATCAGTGGATCTATGAATTACTTGATAAAACAAACCTTACAAAAGATTTAATTGGGGAGTATTCTGGGGATCGGAAAGAAATCTTACCAATTACCATTTGCACCTATCAAATCCTAACCTGGCGAAAAGATAAAGAGAGCGATTTCCCTCATTTTAGTATTTTCAGAGAGAGAGATTGGGGACTAATACTGTATGATGAAGTACATGTTCTTCCAGCACCGGTATTTAAAGTTACTGCAGAAATTCAGGCACTAAGCCGTTTGGGATTAACAGCTACCCTGGTCCGGGAAGATAACCGGGAAGATGAAGTATTCTCACTTGTAGGACCTAAACGTTATGATGTCCCATGGAAGGAACTTGAACAAAAAGGATGGATCTCTGAAGCTCATTGTTACGAGATTCGAGTCCCCTTAAAACAATCTCTTGAATTGGATTATGCAATCGGCTCAAAACGTCAGAAATATCGTATTGCTTCTGAAAACCCTATTAAAACTCAGGTTGTTAAACAGTTAATTGAAAATCATAAAGAAGATTATATCTTGATTATAGGTCAATATTTATTACAGCTTTCACAATTGGCAGAAGAGCTGCACTTACCATTAATAACTGGTGCAACCCCAAACAGTAAAAGAGAGGAACTCTTTAACAAGTTCCGAAAAAAAGAACTGCATATATTAATAGTATCAAAAGTTGCTAATTTTGCAATCGATCTGCCGGATGCTTCTGTAGCCATTCAAATATCCGGGACATTTGGATCAAGACAGGAAGAGGCTCAAAGATTGGGAAGAATTCTTCGACCTAAAGAACATGGCTCTTATTTTTACTCCTTAATAACACGTTATACTAGCGAGGAGGAGTTTGCTGCAAACAGACAGAAATTTCTGGCAGAGCAAGGCTATAAGTATCACATAGAGATATGGGATTAATATACATATGAAAAAAAACAATGATTTCAAAAGACTGCTACTCAATCTGGAAGATGAAACATTCTTTTATATAATCAGAAACTATTTAGGCCCACTGCAAACTCCCTTCCATAAACCAACATTAATAAAAGATTTGATAAAATTTCTCTCTATAAAATCTGTCCAGGAGAAAATATTATTATATATTGATACTCTTGATAAGAAAATTTTAACGGCTGTTTTTTTACTTCCTCAACCTGCCATACAGGACATTTACCAACTTTTTCATGATGAATATGAGTTTTTCCAGCTGCAGCAAACAATCATTAATCTTGAAGAACGGCTCCTCCTTATCACCGTTGAATCTAGTACACAACTTCAAATTAATCCTTTATTCAAAGAAATGATTTCTAAATATGTAGTTGACATCAGCATGCTGCTCGGATCTCATAAAACTTATATTTCTGAAGAAGTACTGGAAACTCCCTGCTCTGCAGAATTCTTATTAAAACCTGTATTTTTACCCTCTCTTTTAACATTTTATTTTCACAACAAGTTCTCTATTTTCCCTGATGGAAAATTTAAGAAAAAAACTGAAGAAAATATACTTCAGTTTTTAGGTAATAAAAATCAGGAAGACCTATTTTTACAGGCTTGCTTTTTAGCAAATCATGCCCTGTTTTCCTTAGGAATATTACAACAGAAAAATTCAGAAATCGTTCTTAATGATAAAATACTCTTTGAAAAATTTTCTCTAGACACAAAAATTATGCAGCACTTAACTCCTGTTCATATTTTTGTACTTAGTCTGATTAGTGTCTTTACCCTTCCCGTTTCAAAACCGGCAATTAAAGTTATTACTTCATTTTTGCTGCTGGTAAATCTAGTAAGTGAATTCGGTTTTCGAAAAGAAGATATAAGAAGATTGTTTTGCGCTGCAAACCTTCTTAATAAAACTTCACTGCAGTTGAAAATTGATGAGAAAAGTTTAATTGATTTACTGGTTTCTCATAATATATTTCTTAGCAAAAAGATTCAAATGAACCAAAACGATGTTGAACAACTATATTTTATAAATCCATCAATGAAACCTTTGTTAAATTCACACTTTTCTGCAGATAGAAAACATACTATTAATGATTCTGACCACTCTCATTTAAATTCACGCTCACCAGTGAGTGAACGGATTCTCATGACAATGGATTCAGATTATTCAATTATTATAGATCCTGAAACTCCTATTTCCTCATTTATCACCATCTGCCCTTTCATAGAACTCAGAAAAATTGATAACAAATATCTATTTGAACTTACTAAGAAAAGTTTTTTAAAGGCTATTGATTCAGGTAAAACTCTAAATCAGTTTGTTACTGCTAATAAGATTCTGGCTAAAAGAGAAATCCCTTCTCATATACTCAGCAGTTTGGAAAGTTGGCTGGATGTTTATAATCGAATTGAAATCTACTATGGAATAATTATTAAGTCAGATCCTTTACTAAGCCGTATAATTGAAACACATCCTGATATTAACAAATATGTGATTGAAAAACTATCTGATAGAATATTTCTGATGGATAGAAAAAATGAAATAATTTGGAGAGGATTGCTGACCAATGCCGGTATTGATTTTCTTCCAACCACTAAATCAGTTAATTCAGCAATTCAAGATATTCAGGAACATGACTTCGCTTCATCTGCTGATGAACATGAAACTGACTATTTTTCTGAAGATTATATAGACATTTTAACTGACTTAAACTTGATTCTGCCTGCTGTTTCAAATAAAACAGCAAATTTTGATCTTCCAGCTAATAAGCTGAGTCCAGACAAAGAGATAGAGACAGCAAAAAATATACTATCTGAAAAATTGACGGCTATGAGTTTTCCAGAAAAAGATTATGAAGAATTTTGTGCTAGAATAGAAAAAAAACTGATACTGGTTCCTCAACAACTTCGCGGGTCACCTTTGCATAGAACTATTTGGGAAGCAAAAGGCTTAGATTATCAGGGGAAATTATCTCTTTGTAAAAATGCGCTTAAAAATGGTAATGATTTACTAGAGATCCATATGAGAAAAATTGACGGGAGCGAAATTATAACACTTTTAAGAGCTGTATCACTTGAAAACTCAGGAAAGGATGCACTACTAAAAGGAATTATTGTTCCGGAAGAAACAGAAGCTGAATTTGTTATCAGAAAAATTTTTCTTTTAAGAAAATTAAAAAGTTCACTTTTTTCACCCTGAGAATTAATTTTGCGGATACTCTTTGCCAGTGAAAGTTTTAAATTGAAGTAAGCCTTGGGCATAAAGCATTTCATATCCATATACAATTCTACAACCAGCTTGACTTGCACGATTGATGAATCTGGTTCTTCTTGGTTTGTAAATCAAATCATACACAATCTCATCCCCATTAAAAATATACTCTTCAGAGGGATCCTGACCAACAGTTGGTTCCATACCTACACTAGTTGTCTGAACCACCAAATCAGGTTTATTTTGAGAATCTTTCAGTGATAATAGAGCAAGTTCTGATTTGGGAACAGCAGCAGAACCAGTTCTTGCTGCAAGTCTAGCTGCAGTTTCAAAAGTTCTGTTCACAATATAAACACTGCAGCCATAGTTTCTTAAAGCCCAGACAACCGATCTGGCAGCACCTCCTGCACCTATGACCAATGCTTTTTTTATCGTACCTGTTTCCAGATCTTCCTGTATCGGATGTAAGAATCCATAATAATCAGTATTTATTCCTTTCCATAATTTTTTTGTTTGCACTACTGTATTACAACTACCAATTTGCTTGACTTCATTTGAAATTACTCCCAAATACGGCAAAACATTTTGTTTATGAGGAATAGTAACCGAAAAACCTTTTATACCTATTTTCTCAGAAAATGCAAAAAAAGATCTAACAGAATCTACTAAAAAAGGAATATATACTGCATCAATTCCTAGTTTGTGAAACCCGGGGTTGTGGATAGCAGGAGAAGCAGTATGCATAACCGGATTACCAATAATTCCATAAATTGCAGTTTTATGTGAAATGGTATCGGCTTTGTAAAGGTTTTTCATCAGCTCAGGTGTTAAATAGCCTGGAACTCCTCGGGTACTACCCGGGGCAGAACAAAAACCAAATAATGAACCGGTTCGTTTATACAAAATTCGCGTTGGAACCCCGAAATCACCCATTCCCAGAAGTATTTTTTTTTCAATATTCTTAAGTTCTGTTTCACCTTCAAAAATTCTAGCTGTATCTGCAAAAGATTTAGGTGTAACTGCTGCTTTTGGTATCTCTCCCTGCTGCGAAATCTTTTGCATTCGTTTAAAAATATTGCCCGGGACACCAGTAAAATCATAAAAAGATCTGATAATTTCTATACCATTTTGTTTTATGATAGTTTCCAGCTCATTTCTACCCATATCTTCTTCAAGTTCAATATAGGAAAATTTTCCTTTTACAATTTTTCGTAAAAGGGTTAATCTGGTTCGCTCTCCTTGGCTGAATTTTCCACCATCTTTCTCTTTTCGACAAGATAGTATAACCGGTTTTTCAACTAAAACAGGGAACCGGACAATTGTGTCAATCGGTATCTCCCCCTCAAGCATATCAACACGTAATTCAATTACATCAACAAGATCTTCATATTTTTGATACTGGAGTAAATTATTTTCCATATTTTTTTCTGTTAAAGTAAGACAGATCATTTGTCATCTCCCATCGATGTGTTTTAAAATATTTGTGTACCGATTATACTAGTTAATAGAGCTGCAAATTACAAGAATAAATTGATATCCAACCTCAATATTGATAATAATGCAGTATTATGTAATAAATTGTAAAGCGTTACATCATACAGATAATTTTTATAGGAGCAGCTAAGTGCCGTCACTTCAACTTGAAAATATTTCTTTATCATATGGAGACAGAGATATACTCTCCTCTGTTTCCCTGACACTCTCTGATACAAGCAGAACCGCTCTGGCCGGAGCTAATGGAAGTGGGAAATCAACTTTAATGAAAATTATCTGTGGACAAATTGAACCTGACGGCGGATTCATTCACAAAACTCGAGAATCCAGAATTTCCTATTTACCGCAATCTGATTATGCATTTACAGATTCTACTGTTTACCTATCAGCAGATAATGCATATAGCTATTTTCACAAATTACAGCAGGAACTTAAAGAACTTGAAACTAATATTGCAGAAAATTCTCACATAACTAATTCTCGCCTGAATAATCTGTTAACTGCCCATCATGATCTCCATGAAAAAATTCTTAGCAGCGGCTATTATCAGCGTGAAACAAAGATTTATCAGGTTTTACAAGGATTGGGATTCTCAAAAAAAGATATTTCAAGGCCTTGCAGTGAGTTTTCCGGTGGTTGGCAAATGAGAATAGCTCTTGCCAGAACATTGTTGGGGCAATCAGATTTTTTACTTCTTGACGAACCCACAAATTATCTTGATGTTGAAGCTCGGGTGTGGCTTAAGAATTATATATCAAGATATAAGGGAGGAGTATTAATAGTATCACATGACAGAGATTTTCTTGATGAAACAGTTCATGAAGTTCTTGAAATCTATAACGGGTCGATAACAAGATATGCGGGTAATTATTCTAGTTTCGAACTTCAGAGAAGACAAAGAACAGAACAATTAATTCTTCAATATTCTCAGCAGCAGGAAGAAATAAAACGTATAGAACAATTTATTGAACGTTTTAGATATAAAGAATCCAAGGCCCGTCAGGTACAAAGCCGGATTATTGCATTAGAAAAAATAGAGAAGATTGAAGTCCCTGAAAATCTTAAAAAAATAAGTTTCACTTTTCCACCTGCACAGCACTCTGGGAAACAGATATTTACTATTGAAAAACTATCAAAATCTTATGACCAATTAAAAGTTATTTCAAATCTCTCTTTTTCCCTGACTCGTGGAGACAGGTTAGCAGTTACCGGCCGTAATGGAGCAGGAAAAAGCACCCTGCTTCGTATTCTCTCTGAAATTGATTCTGATTTTCAGGGTAGTAAAATAAATGGTACAGGATTATCAATAGGATACTTTGCTCAGGATTCAGATACAATGCTTGATAATTCCAAAACTGCTTATGACGAGATTGAATCGACGTGCCCAACACATCTGATTCCCAAACTCCGTTCATATCTTGGTTCTTTTCTGTTCAGGGGTGATGATATATATAAAAAAACTGAAATTCTTAGTGGTGGAGAAAGAAGTCGTCTTTCGCTGCTGAAACTACTGCTAAATCCTCACAATGTGCTCATATTAGATGAACCCACAAATCATTTGGATATTGCAGCAAAAGATGTGCTTCTGGAAGCATTGCAATCATTTACAGGCACGCTGATTTTTGTATCACATGACAGTTATTTTATTAGAAATCTTGCAACAAGAATTATGTATATGTCAGAATCGGGTATTGAAATATTTGAAGGGGATTATGAATATTTTTCCTGGGTGCTTGAAAAGCGAAATCAATATCAAGGCGATGATACTACTGAAAAAGAGGAATTGAACGGGCAAGCTGCTCCAATCAACCATTCTGTAACTGAATCAGAGACAGACTGGAAAACAAGAAACTCAATTCGAAACAAAATTAAATCTCTTCAGAAACAAGAAGAACAAATTCTTTTATCCGTTGATCAATATGATCTAAAAATTGAAGAGCTGACCGAAGCATTAGCTAATCCGGATAATTATCAATATGGTGATAAAATCAAACCTTTGGTTTATGAACTTGAGAAAACAAAAGCAGAGCTGCAGAAACAGATGAATTTTTGGGAATCTGTACATTCAGAAATTGAGGAGCTCTCTTTACATGATGCATACTAGTTACAGAAAAGAAATTATTTTGGCGTCTGCTTCGATTGCAAGAAAAAGTATTCTGGAGCAGATTGGTTTTACAGTTATTGTCAAGCCAACTAATACTTTAGAAAAAAATTGTGTTGAACATCCAGGTGAAAACGTACTATCTCTTTCGCAACAAAAAATGGATATTTTTAAAAAAATGACTCCAAACTGGAAATCCCTGCTGGTTCCGGTAATTACTGCTGATACAATAGTTGTATGTCAGGAAAGCATCCTGGGAAAACCTGAAACAAAAGTTAGTGCAAAATGCATGCTGCAGTTATTGTCAGGAAATAATCATTCTGTATATACAGGTTTCTCAATTCTTTTCCCAGGAAGCAATGAATACTTATCCGGTTATGATTCAGCTGAAATAACTTTTTTTCCATTAAGTTCAAATGATATTGATGATTATCTTGAAACGGATGAATGGATGAGAGCTGCTGGGTCATACAAAATACAGGGAGCAGGTTTGCGTTTAATTTCTTCGATTAAAGGAAGTTATTTTACTGTTGCAGGCTTGCCTATTCATCAAATTTCTGGCATATTACGTGAACAGGGCTTTAAAAACCCTGAATCTCCACCTTTATGGTGAGAATAAGAGAAGGCCGGTGTGATCTTTTTCACACCACTAGTGAATGGAGGAAAATTTGGCAGTAGTTAGTATGAAAAACCTGCTCGAATCAGGTGTGCACTTTGGTCATCAGACCAAGAGATGGAATCCCAAAATGAAAAGATTTATTTTTTCAGAACGGAATGGGATTCATATTATCGATTTACAGAAAACAACAGTCTGTATTAAAGAAGCCTACGACCTAATAAGGGAGCAGGTAAAAAGCGGAAAATCTATCCTTTTTGTGGGAACAAAAAAACAAGCTCAGCAAGCTATTGAGACAGAGGCAAAACGCTGCGGCATGCCTTTTGTAAACAATCGATGGCTTGGCGGTATGTTAACAAATTTTTCCACAATTAAAAAATCAATTCATCGTCTGAAAAAAATTGAAAAGATGGAAATTGATGGTACTTTTGAAAGCTTAACGAAAAAAGAGATTGCAAAACTCAATAAAGAGCGTGCAAAATTAGAAAAAAATCTTGGCGGGATTAAAGAGATGAAAGATCCTCCAGGAGCAATATTCATTATTGATACCAGAAAAGAAGTTATTGCAGTAGCTGAAGCAAAACGCCTTGGTATACCAGTAGTTGCTGTTGTTGATACTAATTGCGATCCAACTGACATAGATTTCCCGATTCCAGGAAATGATGATGCTATAAGAGCTATCTCTTTATTTGCTGAGATAATCGCTAACGCAGTTATTGATGCTGATAATGAAATTGGTTTTGAAATGATTGAAACCCTTGACGAACCGGATGAAGCAGCTGAAAATGATATGGATGATTCACAGAAATCTGCTGAAACAGAGTATTCAGAAGAAGATTACGCAGATTTTGATCCTTCCAAATCAAAAGAGAATACTGCAGTTGAAACAATAGCAACCGATGATGTAATTGATGAAGAAACTGCTGCATTAGTTGACGAAAAAATATTATACGAAGAATAATATAAATTCCCCTTTGCGGTACTGCAATAATAAAATTATATTGTTCATACGGCATAGGGATTTTTATTTTTAAGGAGTTTAGAGTGAATATTAAAGCTGTTGATGTAAAAAAGCTTAGGGATAAGACAGGAGCAGGAATGCTTGACTGTAAAAATGCACTTGTGGAAACGAATGGTGATTTCAAGCTTGCGGAAAAAAAATTAAAAGAGTTGGGTTTAGCAGCTGTTGCAAAAAGAAGTGGACGGGCAACAAACAATGGACGTGTTTTTTCTCAAATAACGTCTTCAAAAGCAGCCTTGCTTGAATTAGCTTGTGAAACTGACTTTGTTGCCCGCAACAAAGATTTCATTGCACTTGGAGATACATTATTACATACTATAGTAAAGAACAATTTAACTGAAATAAACAGTGAACTGGAAAATCTTGTAAATGACCTGATTAGTACTATTAAAGAAAATATGACGTTAAAACGTTTCTCTGTAATGAATATTGCTGATGATGAAACAGTTGCAGATTATATTCACGGAGAAGGTGCAATTGGTGTTCTTGTAAAACTTAAAGCTCAGGATGCTTCTGTACTTGCTTCAGATAGAATTAAAGAGTTTTTATTTGACTGTGCTCTCCATATTGCTGCTTTTAATCCTTTATATCTCTCGGAAGATGCAGTTGATTCAGCTTACCTCGCAGAACAAAAAGAAATATTTACGAATCAGGTTGCAGCGCTGGATAAACCTGCAAATGTTGTTGAAAACATTGTCAAAGGTAAGCTGAACAAACATCTTGCTGAAATTTGTTTTCTTAAACAGGGTTTTGTAAAAGATGATAAATCCAGTGTAGCTGCTGTATTGAAATCACTTTCTAACGAATTGGGAACAAAACTTGAAATTGTTGAGTATGCATATTTTAGGGTTGGCAGTGAAGATTAATTTTATTTCATGAAGACCGTACTAAATTACTGTACGGTCTTTTTTTTATACTCAGAGTAATATAGAATATATATAATTTTTTTATAGGAGATATTTAATGAACTCTGTAATACAGAACGCAGAAGAGCGAATGAAAAAAAGTATTAATTCACTTGATTCTGAATTTAATTCTTTCCGCACGGGAAGAGCATCAGCCTCTTTATTTGATAAAATTCGTGTTGATTGTTATGGCCAACCTACCCCTCTTTCACAAATTGCAAGTATATCTGTCCCGGAAGCCCGTCTTATTGTTATACAGCCATGGGACAAATCACTGTTAAATTCTATCGAAAAAGCTCTATTAAAATCAGAATTATCAGTAAATCCTAATAATGACGGAAGACTTATTAGAATTAATATTCCGCCGCTTACCGAAGAAAGACGAAAAGAGCTCGTTAAATTGGCTAAAAACACCGCAGAGTTAAGCCGTGTTGCAATAAGGAATATACGCCGGGATGGTATTGAGGATTTAAAAAAGCTTGAAAAAGATAAAGAGATTAGTGAAGATCAATTAAAAATGGGACAAGATAAAATTCAAAAACTGACTGATAAATATGTTGCAGACATTAATTCCATTCTTGATAAAAAAGAACATGAAATAATGGAAGTCTGATGAATGCAGGATTGCAGTAATTTTCTCAATATTGACCAGAAACCTCAGCATATTGGGATAATAATGGATGGGAATGGCAGATGGGCCAGTTCCAGAAAGCTTTTAAGATCTGCTGGTCATTTAGAAGGTTTGAAAACTGCGAAAAGAATTATTCAGGCTGCTTCAGATAGAAAGATACCCTTTATAACCCTTTACGCTTTCTCAACAGAAAACTGGAAAAGAGCCGGAACCGAAACTTCTTATCTTATGGAGTTGATTTCCAAATATATTAAAAAAGAGTATCCTTTTTACAAGAAAAATAATATTAAAATTCTTCATACAGGAAGTCATATAAATTTGCCGACTGCTGTAGCAAATAATTTGAAAAACGCCAGTAAATATACATCTGGAAATACGGGTTTAACGGTTATTCTTGCCGTAAATTATGGCGGCAGAGATGAAATTCTTAGGGCAATAAAAAAATATTGTGCAAGTGAGTCATTCTCAAAGAGTACAATACCCAATGAAAATGAATTCTGTACCTATTTAGATAATCCAGAGATACCCTATACGGATTTGATTATCAGAACTGCCGGCGAGAAACGGTTAAGTAATTTTCTACTTTGGCAAAGTGCCTATTCAGAATTATTCTTTAGTGATAAACTATGGCCAGATTGGACAGAATTTGATCTGGATAATGCCCTAGAGGAATTCAGTAAGAGAAAAAG
>JADHUD010000037.1 GCA_016784705.1 Spirochaetia bacterium
TATTTCTACTTGTAAGAAAAATGGTGTCTCTGCAAATGAAGCATTGACGCTACTCTTTCTTGGAAAATATCCTGATTTTATAAATGTTGATGTGAATGTATCGATCAGTTCCCCTGATTGTGCTGAATAGTTACAAAAATTTTTTGATTGTAAAAACTTTACATTTCCCTTAGGATAAACAACAAATACTCAGTGTAATATTTGAATGTTACTAATAAATTACTTTTCTTACTTATAATATGAAGAGGGGTTTTACATTGATTGGTTTTCTTTTTTCCAGATTTTTTAAAATTAATTTTATTTTCGCCTTATTACTACTATTTTCAGTCTCATTAATTTTTTCCGCTGATGATAAACCTCATGTTATTGGAGAAGTGAAGGTCAACATAGAAGGTAAGACTAATTCCAGCATTCTAAAAAAAGATCTTGCCTTAGTACCTTTTGCTGAAAAATATTTAACTACGGATCTGCTTGAAGAAAATATTGAAGAAAGGAAGAAATTCCTTTTCAATAAGCGTATATTTGAAAAAGTTGATTACGCAATAGAATTAATGCAGACTACTGAAGAATACTACATCTATTCTGTAACGTTCACAGTCGTTGACGGATTAACAACTCTTTTAATTCCTGTTCTGAAATACGACTCAAATTACGGCGCCAAGGGGGGAATAAAACTTTACGACACTAATCTTTTCGGATTACTCACTGACCTGAAAATTAATTCCGGCATCCGGCAGCTTAATCCTACTTCATTTAACAATTATGAATTTATAACTGATTTTGATCTTAGACAAATGCAGTTTTTTGATCATCGCTTTGATATCAGTCTCCAAATAGAGATTGATTCACTTGACGGCAGACTGCAAAACGGTGCTTTTAAAGGAGAGGCGAAATTATTTGAAATAAGCATCGGGCCGACATCAATCAACTTTTATTCTGATATAAAACTTACACAGTTTAGTGATGAAACAATTAGTTTGTGGGCTGATCCTACAATTAATTTAGGATTCATATGGAAAGATATTCCTTTTATAGATAAGAAAATAACTCACCTTTTTAATTTCAATTTCTACAAAGACGGTTTGTCATGGAAGCTGCCTGAGCTTACTTTCACTAACCAATTAAGTTCGCATCTCTTCAACGTTCAAAATCTGCAATTCAATGGATCTCTTAAGAATATAATCGGTTATAAAACTGAAAACCAGTCAATTATTACAAATAACATCGATTTTACAATTTCTTCTTCTTTTACACTATTTGAAAATATTAAGCAGTCTGTTTCATTATCTCTGCTGACCCAACATGCCGAAGCTCTCTTTGAAGATATTGAGATTGCTACAATAAACACATTTACTCATGGCAGAATTGACTGGATTGATAATTTCAGAGAAGGACATTCAATAAAATTGACAATCAATACCCTTACCCCAGCAAACAAGGGGTGGACAGAAGTATTCAGTTCTTTTGAAACGAATACTATCATTGAAGCTTCCTATTTCACACTATTAAGCGAAAATGTCAATTTCAGCTTTCGTGGTGTTGGCTACCTAAGCAATTATTCAAAAAAAAATCCATTCTACCCAGGTGAGTATATGAGAGGAATCCTCGATGCAAATCTTCCTCAAAAGAATGGATATGCGGGACTCTCTTTTAACACTAATCTCAATATAAACTTTTTCGATTTTACCATTTACATTTGGGATCTAAGCCCTGATGGGAAATTTTATCTTTCGCCTTTTTTTGATTTTTCCCTATTTAAAAATGATCCATTTGGTTCCAACACAGAACTAACATGGATTGAATACTCGGGGGGACTGGAGCTGTATGTAATTTTTGACAGCTTCAGGTCTTACCCTCTTGCTGCTACATTTGGTACAAACCTTAAAGATGTAGTTGCTTGGCAACGTGGAGATAAAAATTTCAGAGATATAGAATTTGAAATCATTATTGCCTTAGGTCTTTTTTACTGAATCTTCTTATTCTTCCCGCCCCGGCTACTCCATATAGTCCAGAATAATGTGCACCGCTTCATCCACGGTAATACCGGTGGTATCGATTACGATCTCGTCGACAAGCGACGGATCGTAGGGATCGTCAAGGAGGCCGGGTACAAACTGTGTGAAGGAAAAAGCCAGGTCTCTTGTCTCCTTTCATCAACGTTCTAAGTATTTTAATACAGGCATTTCTCTCCTTTCAAGGCTTTTTCTACGGGCTTTTACACTACGTTTCTTTTACACCAGGCGAAAAAACGATCCGTGAAGCTTTGGAAAAAGCTACGGCAAAAAAGTAGCGCCTCTCAACAGCAATAACGATATTTTCCATCTCTTTTATACCTAAATGGCTTTAGTCGGAAAGCTGCGGACTGATGTTCTCACTAAATCACTGCTCTAGCTCCAATTACCGCCTTGCCAATCACTAGTATACGTAATGTAGCACATTCATACCGTATGCATTTCGTCAAGAGTCAGCTCCGGCAAACCACATAGAAATTGATGCGATTGTCCTATAATATATGTTCTTAACTACCCTTCTCATATTTTTAATGTTATACTTTAGAGGAAATTTCAAAATGATTTTATTTTGAAATTTCGACGATTTGGTTAGAAGTAACAAAAGCAGCAAATCAATTGTTTCATTCCAATGAGGGTTAATTATGAAGAAAAAATCTATAACTTTTTGGTTGTTGATCATGTTTATTCTCCTGCCTGTTACCGCAGCCAATATGCAAAAAATCTTCCAAATCGATTCAGATGTGTATGAAGCTCTAACCTTCCTCTATATGGAACAGGGTAAAAGCGTTCCTTCCAGCAGCGGTCCCTGGTCGGCGGATGAATTGATGAAAATGCTTGACAGGATTAATCGTGCATCGCTCTCTCCAGGGGGAAGAAATACCTATGATTATGTAGCGGGTGAATTGACTGAACCGCCGAAATCTCAACCATCTAATTCATTTGGATCCTCTTTCGGTCTTAATGCTGCATTAGAAGGATATATGCATACAAATATTGATTCCGATTTCTACACCGATGAGCGGGACTGGATACATGATTTCGAGTCACGGGAACCTTTTCTTACTATTCCGTTTGAGACATGGGCAACAGATATGTTCTATGGCTATTTTGAGCTGCCAATCACTATAAACCAGTTTGGTTACACAAATGAAACAGCAAGTGTATTCAACCACTCCTTTACAACAAATGTATTTCTTATCCCACCCAATGAACTGATGGATCTGAATATGAACATCCCCTACAGAGCATTTGCATCAGCTGGCGGGGAACACTGGAATCTCCAGTTCGGCAGGGATCGAGTGAGCTGGGGAAGCGGACAGACCGGTAATCTCATGATTGGCGGTCATATGCTCTATAACGATTATCTGAAATTTACCACCTACCACGATACCTACAAATTTACTTCGATCGCCATGGCCTTCCCGCACCCTCTGGATTATGGCTATGGACAAGTAGACGGTTCAGATAATCCTACCGGTGTTATCGGTGAACCCGATGGTCAAGATGCAATTATTGACGGAATCCGTATGTATATCGCTCACAGACTGGAGTTCAAGATTCTTGATATTGTCAATCTTGCAATAACCGAAGCAATGATGTATATGTCAGAAAAAAATACCTTTGATATACGCTATTTAAATCCACTCATGCTCTATCATGACAATTATATCCGTTCAAACTCAAACTCTATCTTAGGATTGGAAGTCGAAGTAAATCCCTGGGAAAATATGAGTGTATACGGACAGATGGCAGTAGATGAGTTTGTCCTGCCCGGTGAACCGGCAATTGGTCCTCCTACAGCTTATGGATTTATCGGCGGTATAAAAGGCATCCTTCCTCTTGAGCGCGGAACAGCTTTTGCAGGGTTTGAAGCAGCACTCACCGACCCCTACCTCTACTTACGGGACAATGGCAACCGTCATCAAGAACCGGGAGAATATGGAATTAATTACGTAGTGGGTGTTAGGGAATTCTCAGCAGCAGGAAATATCTCCATAATGGAAGACTTTCTCGGATATGAATATGGAAACGATGCAATCGTATTTAATCTAAATGGCGGATATACGGTATTTGATAAATTCAGAGTTGAAGGAAATGTTTTCTATATGATGCATGGAACCCACGATATGTATACCTTATGGGTTCAAGGATCAAATTCTAACCCCGATTCAGCTCTTGCTGAAACACCTACCGAAACTCCGGCAACGGGAAACCATTTTCCTGCTTCTGATGCACGGGATGCGGTAGAACACACTTTAGCATTAGGTGTTAAATAACGGTTTCCCAATAATCAACACTATATAAATCAGCTAAAAATCCCCTTTTTATGAGACCCTGAACCGTTTCTGGTTCTTTCGGTCAATACTATTCCACTATTTCCTCAGGAATTGTCCTTTCTGAGGTGCTAAATACATTTTTTCTGTCTTACAGTGGTTCCTTTATGATTGCTTTATAGTGTTTAATAAGATACAATAAACACTATAAAGGACGGGTTATTATGGCTGTACCTGAAGAAATCAGAAAGGTGGAAAGACCCACAAATACCGTTGTCGTCAAGCGGGGAAATGGTCCGCTCATGTATGCTGTGATCGAACGTATCGGCTGCAAACGGATCGGCACCAGCAACATACCAGTTGACGGCTATACTGTCGGCCATATCATTGATGGAGCCTTTGTCCCCTGTAAGGAGCCGGTCGCAACGAGAAAAATAGAGCTCAAGGACTATGCAGATGTCGTTCTGATCGACTCGGTCTCCCATTCCCTGCTTGATGAGCTGTATGCGGTTTATTCCGCTGCCGATGCAATGAAGATCTATGCGATTGCTCTGCTGAGAGTCTGTTATCCGAGCGTCCCCAATTCAAGACTGAACCAGCATTATGAAACAAGCTGGATGAGTATGCTGCTTCCTGGTATTCCTCTGGGAAAGAACACTGTAACCTTGTTTCTGCAGAACCTGGGTAAATCCTATTCCCAGATCGTCTCATTTATGCGAGCTCGGGTTAGGGCTCTTGCCGAGGGAACTCATATCGCCATAGACGGTACTCTCAAGGAGGACAACAGCTGCGTCAACTCGCTTTCGAACTTCTCGAGGAAGACTCGGGTCAAAGGCACAAAGGATATCACGGTGGTCTTTGCCTACGACATTGACCTCAGAGAACCGATATGCTCGAAGGTATTCGGAGGGAACGTACTCGACAGTGTCAGCTACCAGCGGTTTCTTAGCGAGAGCGGACTTACTCAAGGAGTTGTGATGGCAGACAAGGGATTTCCGAAGAAAGCGGCAGAGGAGGCTTTTGCCGCTTCTCCTGATCTGCACTGGCTAAACCCCATCAAAAGAAATGACAAGCGGATTGCCTCACATGATATGTATTCCTTCACCGGGATGCTCAATGATGCGAATCAGGATGTACTATACAAGAAAGAGAAGATTTCCGGCTACTATCTGTATTCGTTCTATGACCGTAAGCGTGCAGCGAAAGAAGAAGCTGACTACTTCAGGCGCCACAAAGGGAAACCGTTCAATGCACAAGCCTTGCAGAAGAGTGATGAACGGTTCGGCACCATAGTATTCGAATCGGACCTCGATACCGAACCGCAGGTCATCTACAAGATGTATGATGAGAGATGGCTCATTGAGGAGTGTTTTCGCTATTACAAGAATGTCACTGATTTCGATGATACGAGAGTCCATTCTGACTATTCAGTGTATGGCAGCGAGTTCGTGAATTTTATCTCATCGGTGATGACGACCCGAATCATCAGGAAGTTCGAGAAGACGGGGGTGTTCGCTACGATGTCGTACAAGGATATTATGACAAGGCTCTCTTCGGCGAAAAAAGTTGACACCAATGGGAATGGTGATTGGGAATTTGTGAGGACAACTAGAGGGACTGAAGAAATCCTGATCAAGCTCGGGCTGCTGCTGCCCAAGGCTGAAAAACCGCCTAAGAAAAAACCTGGAAGATCGAAGAAGGAAGTGGATCCGAATGCTCCAAAAAGAAAGCGTGGCAGACCCCGAAAGAATCCTTCTTAGTACAATATAGTGTTGAAAACTGGGAAATCGTTAGTTAAAGGATCGTATAATATCCTTGATAATCTAAAGGCATATGGACAAGTAGATTGGTTATATAAGGTTAATCCTGGAAACTTCAGTACGAATGATCCTGAATCAGATTTGCAGATTTCATTTGGAGCTGCATACAGTCTCTAACAGGTAAACCCAAAAAATAGATAAAAGGAATAGACCGCAAAATATTTGTGTATATTCCTTTTTTTCGTTTCAACAATGAAGCCTACAATGAAGCAGTGACACCAAGTGAAAACTGTATGTCTTCAGCAGAAATCCCGTCGACATTGTCCAGGTTGGTAATAGCAATAAAATCACACTCTGCCCACATGGTCAAATCAATAAATCCTTGCATCCCGGTAAGTTCTGAAATATCCAACTCACCCATAATTGCAACTATCTTTGTAATTTCCGGAGTATCACCATGTGGTGTTGTGTCTGCAGGATCCGGATAATCTCCCATCCCGTCAATCACTTCATCTATCCTTACATCGCCATGTACAATATTCCTGAAACTGGTATACAATCCACCTATTCTAGGTACTGTATACCCCGCCATGAGGTCTGTTACCTCTGCATCCCCGCCATACTGGTAACCAAGAAAATTTGTATAAGTAATGAAACCTCCACTGATAACAAATTGCCGCCGGGCAACTTTGAAATCCACCAGATCTCTTTGGTACAAATAGGAATCTGCAAGAACAAATTCAATACCGCCAACAAGGTAGCCTTGTCCCAAATCTACCGGCACAGTAAAATCCAAGCCGACGATATACCCCATACTGTCGGGCTGAGTGGTCCCTTCCAGAGGTGCACGAGCCTGATCAATTACATACTGTCCATACATATTACATCCCGGAGCCACTGCAAAATCTATTTCCAGTGATGCTATTGCATTAAACATTCCCCGGGTATTGAAATTATGAAATATATATGCAGGATTCAAATAACGCAGATCAAAAAAATCATGCTGATACATAACATTCTCTGTCATACTCAGATTTATTCTGTCCCAAATTCGAAATTCAAGTCTATGACCTAAGAGAGCCTTGAATCCTATTGAGGGAGGCTCTCCGCCGGAATCTGCACCGGGTTCACCAAGTTCTGCATTCCATCCCGGATAATCAATAAATACAGTAAGAAACTGATAATTGAATGAATCATGATACGATTTGAATGAGAAAAAATCATGATAATCCAGATGGTCTCCGATTACCAGATTTCCTGTTCTGCCATTTCCCCAACTCAGTAAATCCCGTCCGAACTGTATATTCCAACCATCTCCTCCAGTTGAAACAAACGCCCTGTAGGGTGTCTCAAAATCGATATATTTCATATCAAAATAATTTGTCGAGAATGCAGGGCTATATAGAAATGCTGATGAGACCGTATTATCAGCATCGTTATGACCATACCGGTTTTTTTTATATCCCATTTCAGAATAGGTATAAAACCAGTCTTGCATGGCAAATTCAAAACTGATTCGTGCCGAAGGTTCTCTTTCGGCATATCCTACAACCCAATCCTCTTCGTCTTTGAACTGGTCAGGATTTGTATGCATATATAATTCAACGGGCGCATCCAGTCCCAGTGACAATTGGAAATCCTCATCAATTATAAATTTCAAGGGAGTCTGCAGTTCTTCAGTAACATACTCAAGAGCCTGAATACCTGCCGCTGACAATTTCTTTGAATCAATTTTTTCCACCATATTCTTCAGCTCACCCACAGACCAAGGGCCGGAGGTTGATGGCGTACTAAGTCCCTGTTCAAGATACAGTATACGTATTGCCGCATACACAGGAGATTTAACTGGAACAATTTTCTGCTGATTATCCATGGAAGAGAGCGGGGCGAGCGATGCTGCCAGGATCATCAGAATCAGAGCAGATTTCACCGATAAGGATTTATATTTATTAACCATCAATATCTCCAAAAACTTCTGACTACTAGGTCGATCTTTCAAGATTATTACTTTTAAAATATCCTACCTTATATACCATATATGCTTACCGGGTAAATACCCACTAACAAAACTTCTTTTTAAACTGATACTGCGCAGAAATCAGAGTCTGTTTCTTGCATTGAAAAATTCACAAAATCTTAACACACCTACTGATTCTGTATGTATATTTATACTGGAGGATAATTATGAGAAAAATAGTAATCTTTATAATCAGTATATTTATGATAATCAGCATAAGTCTGATAACCGCCCAAGGGAATGAAGAACAATTCGCAGGAGAAATCCCAGAAGAAAGCGCAAAACCATCCGGTCTGGTGTGGCAGCCGGCAGTTCCATTTGTAAAACCTGATACTGAATTACTCCGGACAGAACTTACAGAACTTCAGTACTGTGTAACACAAGAGGATGACACCGAACGTCCATTTGATAATGCGTATTGGGACAACAAAGATCCTGGCATCTATGTAGATATAATCTCGGGTGAACCGCTTTTCAGTTCCACAGATAAGTACGTTTCAGGATCAGGCTGGCCAAGTTTTACCCGTCCGCTGTCAGCAGAGCTTGTAGTTGAACGGGAAGATAATACCCTGTCTTCTCCAAGAACAGAAGTCCGCAGCCTGCTTGCAGACAGCCATCTGGGACACGTTTTCACAGATGGTCCTGCAGAAACCGGTCTTCGTTACTGCATAAACTCTGCAGCATTAAGATTCGTTCCTTTAGCGCAGATGGAAGCAGAGGGATACGGCAGTTTTCTCTATCTTTTTGAAAACTGAGAATATAGATTAAGTTCAGCAGGTTTTTATCCTGCAGGTTCTCAGGTCAGTTTCTTCACATAGGCTCTTCGGCGTTTGTGCTGGCGGGTATCATAATAACGCCAGAGCTGCTGAACCTTTTCGTTGGTTTCCAGTTCTCCGGAAGTTTCGGCTGTCTTTACTCCATCCTCAATGGCAGCACGGGTTATTTCAGTCATGAGAAGTGCGTTTAGACCCTTACCTTGATACTCTTTTCTTGTGGCAATTAAATACAAATCTATACTCTTCGGGTTTTTTAAAGCTCGAAGAAGATATATCCAGCCGATAGGAAAAATCCTGCCTCGTGCTTTTTGCAGAGCGCGGGACAAAGAGGGTAAAGCTACCGCAATTGCTGCAGCACGGTCATTTGCATCTACCACTACTTTCACATACCGCAGCGAAACAAATCCCAGATACTGTTTTATCAGGGCATCAACCTGTCTTTCTGTCAATGGAACTGTACCATATAATTCACTGTATGCATCGTCAACAACATCAAACAGCTGCTTACCGTATTTTGCCACAAGCTCTTTTCTGTTCTTTACCTGCGCAATTTTCAGCCCGGACCGTTTCAGTACCAGATTATTAACTCTCAGTACTTTTTCCGGAATTGATTCAGGTGACTGAACCTCGAATTCCAGCCAGTCAACATCTTTTACATATCCAAAAGATTCAATCATTTTCGGATAATAAGCATGGTTATAGATCATGGGAAGCGTTCCCAACTCTTCAAACCCCTCAACCAGCATTCCTTCATTATCTGTATCAATAAATCCCATGGGGCCCTGAAGACCTTCCATCCCATGCTCTTTTGCCCAGGTTTCTACCGTATCAAATAAAGCCTTTGCAACTTCCTCATCATCAATAAATTCCACCCATCCAAACCGGGCATTTTTCACACCCCACTTCTCGACGGCAGGGGGATTCAGAATACCGGCGATCCTGCCGACCAGTTTTCCCTCTTTATATGCCAGCCAATATTCGGCTTCCGCAAAATCAAAGGAGGGATTGATATCTTTTCTTAAGGAGTTATATTCATCCATAATAAGCGGCGGAACCCAATACTGATTCCCCTTGTATATCTTGAAAGGAAGCATGATAAACTTTCTTAAATCCCGCCTTGTGATAACTTTCTTTATCTCAACTGCCATGTGTCTACCTCATCACTTTACATATCGAACATGTTACTCATCACATATACTACTTTTTTTCAGCCCTGATGTACACTATTGTCGAATCATCCCGTTATTCAGGGTACCACCCCGTGCTTTCGGCCATGGAGTATCTGCCAGACCTGTTTCGTAATTTGTAATACAGGAATAAATTTTTCCATCCAGACTGCCAACAATCAGACTTCCATCAATTCCCATCGCAGGACTGCTGGAGATTGATCCGCCCATTTTGAGCTTCCATTTAAGATTTCCAGATAGATCAAGTGCATAGAGATAATTATCATCAGAACCCGCATACACCATGTCACTTTCGCCAATAAGCGGACTGCTGGTGAAAATACTGTCTGCTTTAAATCTCCAGAGCTCTTCTCCGTCTCTGCTGACCGCATACAGGTAGTAATCATCACTTCCTATATAGATCGTTCCATCTTTACCGATAACCGGACTTGAATAAACTTCATTACCTGTAGGAAACTTCCAAAGGACTTTACCGCTGGCAGAGACAGCATATAGAGATGAATCTGCACTACCGAAATAGATGGTTCCATCTGCCCCCAATGCCGGATTTGTTTCAATAGCTATTTGGGTTCTCAAGCGCCACTTCAGGTTCCCGTCAGCTGTTAATGCATAGAGGTACTTATCCATACTCCCGAAATATATCGTTCCGTCATCGCTGATAGCCGGACTGGAGGTTATTAAACTTCCCGTTCTATATTTCCAGACTATAGACCCTTCAGGTGTTACTGCATACAGATTACGATCTCCACTTCCAAAATATATCGTTCCATCACTGCCAATCGCCGGACTGGAAACAATACTGCCGCCGGTTTCAATCCGCCATTGCTCTTTACCTGCTGAATTCACCGCATAAAAATTTTTATCCCGGCTTCCCACATAAACTGTACCATCAGAACCAATAGCCGGGCTGGATTTTATTCCGGATTCCGCATTAAATATCCACTTTCTTTTACCTTCAGAGGTCAAAGCCGTTAATCTGCCATTCTCGCTGCCTATATAGATCGTTCCATCGCTGCCTACTGCCGCACTGGATAGTATCTCATCCCCAACAGAGAGACGCCAGGCTATATCAAAATTCTTTTCAAAGACAGCCCTCAGCACGACATCGGAAGCTATCTCTACAGTGACCGGGTTGTCATTCCCCTCAACATCCCCTTCCCAATGAGAAAAACTCCAGTCGGGATCCGGTTCTGCAGCTGCCTGAATTGTGTCGCCAATATATAACTCAGTATCAGATTCGCTGCTTATAACGACTTCCCCATCCCCTTCAGCAGAGAGTTGTAAGCTAGCTTTTTTACGCATAAAGAGAGCTGTTATATTCATTGAACGCTTTGCTGTTACTGTTACCGGGTTTTCTTCCGAAACGAGATCTCCCTCCCATCGAATGAATTCCCAGCCGAAATCCGGTGCAGCCTTAAAAACCAGTACATCATCAACAAAAATGGTTTTATTCAGATCCGGTGTTACCAGGCTTCCTCCGCCGGAAACTGATACTGAAACAGCTACTGTTTTTTTCTCAAATTCAGCGGTAAAGGTGAGATTGTTCAGAACTTTTACTGCAATAGTACTGTCAGTACCTGAAAAGGACCCTTTCCAACCGCTGAAATCCCATCCATCATTTGGTATTGCGGTAAAAGATATCAGCGTACCTTCTTCGAATTTATCCTGGTCCGAAGGGAATTCCACACGCCCCTCTCCCTCAATACGGACCGCAACTGAGTAGAGTGTTTTCTGACAGCCAATTGCTGTCAGAAAAATAACAATAATAACTACCAGTGTTTTTATAGTTTTCATATTCACCCCGCTTATCATGTTTCTTTTTGTAAGTATGACATAGATTAGGAGAATTGAGGAGATAAAATTGAGGCAATTTCTTGAACCGCATTTTCTTGAAGTAACTAAAACCATTATGATACAATAATTTGGTGGAAATAACGTTTACCTCTGGTGCTCTATGTTACTTTCTGGATATCGGTAAACTGAGAGCCGGAAATTTCTTTGAACAGATCTTTTTCTACTATTTTCTCTCACATTGACCTTTCCGACAGCGTAGTGAAATAGTATACTGAGGATGAGTAGAAAATAGATTTTTAGAATGCATATCCTGCAAATTTTTGTATTTTTCTGTAATTTAAAAAAAGGAGTCCGGTATGAATCTTATTCTAGTTGTAATGGGTGTTTCAGGGTGTGGAAAAAGTACTTATGGCCGTATTCTCGCAGAAAGATTTGATTTACCCTTCCTTGATATTGATGATTTTCACACACCTGAACAAATGAGAAAAATAAGCTTTGGACACCACCCGTCTGAAGACGAAATCTATGAGATTCTTAATACTCTTGCGAAAAAACTGGCTACCTATGCCGGAGAGGATGGTGTTGTTCTTGCTTGTTCCGCTTTAAAAGAGAGCGATAGGAAATTATTGGGAACTTATCTGGATAGCCCGCCGCAGTTCATCTATCTTAAGGGAAATCTTGAAACGATACAGCAGCAGATAGAGAAAAGATCCGGTCATTTTTTCCCCCCGGAGCTGTTAACCCGGGAGTTTCAGATTCTTGAAGAACCTGAAGATGCAATAGTAGTAAATCTGCACCCATCACTTAATTTTGCAGACTCAGTTGAAGGTCTTCTGCTTGAGTTAATCTGATAAGTGCACTATTTTTATATGGTATCTTCATTAGATGCTCACCCCAGTTCAGGAGAGAAAAGAATCAACCTCACCCAATAAATCCTGATAGGTATCGACGGCAGCAAGATCCGGGTTATCTATTTTAATCGTGTCCGGGGCACAAAAGAGTGCTCCTCTGTCGGCTTTCTGGATCATCGAGAGATCATTATACGAATCTCCTGCGGCAAAAACAGTCATACCTATTGACTGCAACGCTTGTACAGCCATCTTTTTTCCATCCTGCTGTCTCAATTTATAATTTACAATATTCCCTTTCCCATCGCAAATAAGATGATTGCAGAACAGCGTCGGCCAGCTTAATTTTCTCATGAGCGGTTTTGCAAACTCCTCAAAAGTATCTGAAAGAATTATCACCTGAGTCCTGGACCAGAGAGCCTCAAGAAAATCTGCAGCTCCTTCCAGCGGCTCCATTGCTGTTATTACCTGCTGGATATCACCCAGGCCAAGTCCATGTTCTTTTAATATCCCAATACGTTTTTTCATAAGGACATCGTAATCGGAAATATCACGGGTTGTTAAAGAGAGTTCCTGTATACCTGTT
>JADHUD010000038.1 GCA_016784705.1 Spirochaetia bacterium
GCTATCTTGTACCTGTCCCATGTTTCCTCCTGGTGCTTGTGGTTTGGATATTTCAAGTATACCAGTGATTCATGGGACTTTTTCTTTTTTATCCCCTTTTTTCTCCTATTTTTGGCGACAGTTCATTTTACCGCGCGCGCAATCGTCCGATTTGTTTGAAATCTATTGACACATCTTTTTCATATTTTACACTCTCATCCATATACGAGTGTTTAAGCTCTTTCTTCACAAATCTGGATCCTACAAAATAGAGAACAAGATAGGACAGGCTGAACAACAAGCTCCCCACGCCGGGCAGGATGAGAAACATAAGCGGAGATATTTCCCTTGTCTGGGGAGAAGAGCTCCGCCGAATTATTATAACAACAATATATACAGCAACATGTGCTGCCAGAAGCTGCGGCAGTACTGTTCTTCCTTCCAGATACTGCCATTTATAATAGAGCAGCAGAAGCCCGGAATCCAGAAAGGCCAGAAGCATCATTATTATAGGATACACCCATGGATATTGCTGAAGAGAAAAATAGAGCTCCTGTGTCTCTTCCAGATTTAACTGATCCTGGCTGATTTTCTTCAACGCTGACTCCCTGCAGAATTATAGTAATACACGAGCCAATTTCAAAATGCTTTGCATTTTTGGAAAATGGCTTTTGAAGTTTGTATTTCAAAACAAAATCATTTTGAAATTTCCTCATACAATTGAGGTTCTTTGTCTGATTCATACCCTCACCCCACTATACCGTATTTTTATTATCCATTCCATAGAAATCTTATTTGTTATACAGTATTGCAAAGCAGCAGCATAAAAGTATCAGAAAGTGCCGCAACGTGCAGAAAATACTAGGAATCTTCTAAATATTTTCGTACAATACCATCCATGGAAAATTCAATACATTATCGCTATGCCGAACAAATTGACATCCCGGATATTACCTCAATTTATAATCACTATATCAGACATACTACCGCTACATTCGACCTTGAGCCGGTAACTATTGAAAACCGTCAGCAATGGTTTGATTACCACACTCCTGAAAGCAGGTATAAATTGATCTCAGCTATTCTTGACAATACGGTTATCGGGTATGCATGTACAAGTATCTTTCGGGAAAAAGCTGCATATGCAACATCAGTTGAATCAAGTATTTATATCCATCCTGATTTTACCGGTCACGGTGTTGGATTCAATCTTTATACTAAACTCTTTTCTCTCCTCAATGAGACTGACATCCACAGGGTATATGCCTGCATAACCATACCGAATCCTGCATCTGTTTCTTTGCATGACAAATTCCTGTTTAAGAAAGTGGGTCTGTTTACTGAAGCAGGTTTTAAATTCGGAAAATATCGTGACATACAGTGGATGGAAAAACAATTCTCCTGAAAACTGCTGTTTTTTGAAAAAGTGGAGTATTATGAAGAGCATTTCTGACAGTACCATATACCTGATTCAGGTTCTTACCGGAAAAGAAGAGATCTATGTCAGACATATAAAAAAGCTTGCGGGGAATAGTCCCGGATTCCAGCTTGTAGTACCAAAACGCCAGCTGACTATAAGAAGAAGGGGTAAAGAAAAACAAGTAATCAAACCCATTTTCCCAGGTTATATATTTCTGGTCAGTGATAGTATACAGCCGGACGACCGGGCCCTGCTCAGATCTATTCCGGGATTTATGCGGTATATGCGAAATGAAAACGGTGAGCTGATTCCCCTCTCAACTGCTGATCGTCAACTACTGATACAACTTACTTCATCCGGCGAAATAACCAAAAGATCCATTGTCTCCTTTGATAAAAAAAATAGAGTGATCCCCATTTCAGGACCCCTGAAAGACTGTGAAGGAGAAATAATAAAAGTAGACAGACGAAAACGCAGGGTTAAGGTGAAGTTCCTGCTGCACGATAAAACCTTTCTTATTAATTTTGAATATGAAGAGGTAGTAAAGAGTGAAAAAAAATAGTGCTTTTTACAGTATGGTTTGAATCAGCTGCCCTTCTTATCATTATTAACATTAATCAGATTCTGAATAAATTTTCTGTTATCAAGAAGTGGGCTTAAAGATCTGCCGTGATGCAGTCTGGAAATTATGCGTGCAAAAAGATCCGAAACGTCGGTATGTATGTACCACTCTTTACTGAGTAGAGTCTGATCATGATATACTGCATTGGTACCAATAATGCGATAGAAAACTCCGCTCTTATAGGCCTCATCAAAAACCTCTATGGAATTTTTATTGAAGAATGGAAGACTGATTGCACAGATAATTTTTCTTGCTCCACACTTTTGTATTTCACGCATAGCAGTTAAAAGAGTTCCGCCGGTACCAATCATATCATCAGCCATGAAGACAATCTTTCCTTCCACTTCACCGAGCAATTTTATTACTTTAATGTTTGTATTATTCGCATTCCGGCTAATTTTGGAATAATCCCGCTCTTTATAGAGTAAGGCCAGCGGTTTATGGAGGCTTTCAGCATAAAATTTATTTCTGAGAATCGCACCGGTATCCGGGCTTACGACGGTAAGGTCGGGGTCATCAAACCTTACCAGCTTTTTCAACTGTAGAAGAATCTGGTAACTCGCGTGCAGGTTTTCCAGGCGCAGTGTGTGGAAACTATTCTCTATCTCCCTCGAGTGAATATCAAGAGTAATTATTCGATCTACATCCATAAACTCACAAACATGACCAAACCAGCTGGCGGTCAAGGCTTCCCGCCCGCTCTTTTTGTGCTGGCGGGAATAGGGGTAGGTAGGCAGCACTAGCTGAACACTCTCTGCTCCAGCCACATTCACCGCATTTATAGTATTATAGAGAAACATTAAATGATCATTAATACTGAGAATTTCCGGTTCATCAGGTCCGAAAATATGTACCGGATACTGAACGGACAGGTCATAAATAATAAATACCCGTAAACCCCGAACTGACTGCAGTAATTCAGCTTTCACTTCTCCATTGGCAAATTTCGTATATCTGACCGGTATTTCCAGATTCGGAGCCTGATAGGTATTTGTTGTTTTCTGATGCGGTATCCTTTTATTGTTCAGATCCTCAATCAGGGTAACAAATTTCAATATTTCGGCTTCATCCATCTCATGACGTTTTGATAAAGCAGATGATAATTTTTTATAACGTATGGTATACAACTTCCTGAGATGCTTAAGAACCAACGAGGTAAAGGCTTCAGTTCCTGGACCTGATATAACTCCAAGCTTGTTCGGTTTTACTATACTCATAGGCAGAGAATAGCACGTCCACAATTCGAGGGTCAATCTTTTTTGCGGTATGAGTTGATTTGTTATTGATTATTTTTCCAGATTTTTCTTTGTATATAAACCCGGGTTATGATTCAGGAATCAGGTATTTAATTCCCGTCAATCCTGAACCATTATTGACTTATTGCTGCAGGAATAACAACCTGATCGCCAAATCACCTAATCGTCATCCTCATCCTCTTCCTCTTCATCTTCATCCAGCACAAACAGTTCCAGGGCAAGTTCCTCCAGCTGTTTCTCATCAACCGTTCCCGGTGCATCAGTCATCAGACAGGTTGCTTTCTGTGTTTTTGGAAATGCTATAACATCACGTATTGCATTAGTTCCTAAAAGGATCATTATTACTCTGTCCAATCCAAGAGCTAATCCACCATGAGGCGGGGCACCGTACTGCAGAGCATCCAGGAGGAAACCAAATTTTTCTTTAGCCTCTTCTTCACCAATGCCCAGTATTGAGAAGATCTTTTCCTGTACGACATGGTCATGGATTCTGATGGAACCCCCACCAATTTCACTGCCGTTTAGAACGATGTCATAGGCGTCAGATGTGATATTCAGTAAATCTTCCTTTGAACCATCCAGAAGATGCATATCTTCCGGTTTGGGAGCGGTGAAAGGGTGATGTGTCGGGGTAGGATTCCCCTCATCATCAGCCTCAAACAGTGGGAAATCCACTACCCAGGCAAAAGCAAAATCATTTTCCCTGATTAATCCGAACTTCTTTGCAAAGTGACTTCGTATAGCAGCAAGACACTGGCTGACTATTTTCTCTGTATCTGCAAGAAATATTATTACGTCTCCTGTCTCAGCATCCATTTTCTTATAGAGATTTTCTGCTTCAGAATCTGAAAAGAACTTGATTATTGGGGATTGCGGACCATCCTCATTCATTCTAATCCAGGCAACTCCCTTCCCTCGCATAGGTTTAACAAACGGAGTCAGTTCATCCAGATCTTTCCTGCTCAGCTGCTTGCTATACCCTTTCAGGTTAATTGCCCGAATACAGCCGCCACGAGAGAGAGCTCCCTTGAATACACCGAATTCTGTTTTCTGAAAAACATCTGATATATCAGTTATCTCAAAACCAAACCGCAAATCAGGAGCATCACTGCCATATCGCAACATTGCTTCCTTATAGGTAATTCTTTTCATAGGGGATGTAATATCTATCCCCTTTAACTCTTTCATCAATTTTACAAATAGTTTTTCAAGATGTGTTATTATATCTTCACTGGAAATAAATGACATCTCAATATCAACCTGAGTAAATTCCGGTTGTCTTTCAGCACGTAAATCTTCATCTCTGAAACAGCGGGCAATCTGAAAGTAGCGGTCAAACCCGGACACCATGAGTGCCTGCTTATATAACTGGGGACTTTGCGGAAGCGCATAAAATTTCCCCTGATTAACTCTGCTGGGAACCAGATAATCACGCGCACCTTCCGGAGTTGCACGGCCCAGTATGGGAGTCTCGATCTCTACAAACTCATTGTCTATAAAATAATTCCGTATCATATGCACTGCTTTGCTGCGGAAAATCAATCTCTGCTGCATTTCAGGGCTTCTCAGATCAAGATACCTGTATTTGAGTTTAGTCTCTGCATGTACGCTGCCTGCATGAAGAATATCAAACGGCGGGGTTTTTGAGCTGTTCAGAAGTTCAAATTCTGTAACATACAGATCCACTTCTCCGGTTTCAAGATTAGGATTAGCCATTCCCTCCGGTCTTGCCTTCACCTCTCCTCTGACTGCTGCAACATATTGCCCGCGAAGAGTATGTGCAATTTTATGCGCCTCGTGTGAGTGGTCAGGATCAAAAACTATCTGTGTAATGCCCCATCTATCGTATAAATCTATAAAAGTAACTCCGCCATGGTCACGGTAGCTGCCTACCCAACCATTCAGGTTGACCGTTTCTCCAACATTTGTCACCCGCAGTTCGCCGCAGGTATGTGTTCTTTTCAATCTCATTATTTCTGTATCTCCTCGTATGATGCTCTATGATTCGGCACCCTCTTAACGATATTCAAATCAGGTTCATAATTGCCTTTAAGGAATTGCCTTTAAGGATTGGGAAAACCAGAATACTGATTACTTCTTGTTAGTAAGTTTTTCCATAAGCAGGATCCTGACAGTTTTAGGATCAGCTGATCCCTGAGAGGCTTTCATCACCTGACCCATTAGAAAACCTACCGCTTTGGTATTTCCTTCCTGTATCTGCACTGCCGCTTCCGGATTATTACTCAACACCGAATCAATGATTTCAGCAATTTCTGCATCATCATCTGATCCGGCAAGGACATCTCTTTCCAATAATATTTCCGGATCTTCATCCTGGTCCAGAGTTAACTCAAGTAGCTGCCGGGCAATATTGGCATGGATAGTACCATCCGAAAGCATTTTCATCAAGCTGAAAAAGCGGATTGGAGAGAGCGGAGAGTCAGAGAGTTCAAGATTCCGCCGCCCCAATTGTTTAACAGTCTCCCCTTTAAGCCATTTTGCTGCAGTAGCTGCAATAGCTGCAATAGCTGCAGGTGCAGGTGTACCTGTAACTGCTGTACCTGTACCTGTACCTGTACCTGTACCTGCACCTGCACCAGCGGAGATTACCGCCTCAAAGAAATCCGCACGGAATTTGTCTTCAGTAATGAAGACAGCAAACTCTTCAGTTAAAGAATAGGCTTTTTGCAGCCGTTGTTTTCTGACAAAAGGCAGCTCGACCATAGAGTCGTTAACAGACTGCATGAACATTTCATCTGGGACAAAGGGAGGGATATCCGGTTCAGGAAAATAACGATAATCATGAGCAGTCTCTTTTGTCCTCATACTACGGGTTTTTTGCTTCTCCTCAATCCATAACCGGGTTTCCTGAACAATCTTTCCACCATTTTTTATGGTTTTTGCCTGACGTTTATATTCATACTGCAATGCTTTCCGTACAAATCGGGAAGAGTTGAGATTTTTTATCTCTACTTTCGTACCAAGCCCCTTCCCTGTTTTGTTAATGGAAATATTGGCATCACACCGTAAGGATCCTTCTTCCATATTCCCATCACATACTCCAAGATAACGGACCATTCTCTGAAAAGATTGAAGAAAATTTTCAGCTTCCTCACTGGTTGAAAAATCAGGCTCTGTCACGATCTCCAGCAAGCTTGTTCCAGCCCGGTTATAATCCAGCAGGGTTCTGTTTCCATCATGAATCATTTTACCGGCGTCCTCTTCAAGATGTACATCGTGGATTCTAATACGTTTGATCCCGCCGTCAGTCTCAAATTCAAACCAGCCGTTTACCCCTACAGGATCGGAAAATTGTGATATCTGATAGTTCTTGGTCATATCCGGATAAAAATAATTTTTACGTTCAAACAGCGTATGCGGTGACAATTCACAGTTCAGAGCTGTTCCAACCATATAGGACATCTTTAATGCCTCTTTATTCACGGCTGGAAGAACTCCGGGATATCCCAGACATACCGGACAGATATTGGTATTTGGTTTATCACCATACGCAGATTTGCATCCGCAGAATACCTTAGTCTTTGTAAGCAGGTGGATATGGATTTCAAGTCCGACAAAGGTTTGAAACAGTGCCATTAACTCACCTCCCCCGCACTCATCGCACCGGGCGCAAGCTGTATACTCCTGCCGCCTGACAACACGCCGGCAGCATCGAAAAGACGGCTTTCACAAAAATCAGGTGCCATAAGCTGTAAGCCGACGGGAAGCCCACTCTTTAATCCGGTTGGAAAACTTAGTGAAGGAATTCCCGCAAGATTTGCTGTAACGGTATATTTATCGGCAAGTTTCTGCTGATAAGGAGTCATCTCCTGACTGCCGAATCTGAAAGCCTGCGTCGGAAAAACGGGCATAAGAATCATATCAACTTTGGTGAATAGGGTGTTAATCTCATTTCTGATGAGCGTCCGGATTTTCTGTGCCCGGACATAGTACTGATCCTGAAATCCTGACCGGAGAACATAGGTTCCCAACAAGATTCTCAATTTCACCTCATCACCGAATCCATTCTCCCTAGTTAACCGAACCATATTTTCATGGTCTGTTATATCTTTCTCTCTCATTCCATAGCGTATTCCGGTATAACGGGCAAGATTGGCACTAGCTTCGGCTGTAGCGATGGTATAATAGGCAGGGACTACATATTCCTGCGTATTTAGAGATATTTCTCTGATTTTCCAGCCTAATAATTTCATCTGCTCAATGGTCTCTCCATAGGCTTCAGCAACTGCCGGATCAAGCCCCTCTGTTTTGGAAAGTACACCTATAGTATAGGGTTGTGCAGCTGCATCAGCAGAATTCACAGATCCATTGCTTGAAGTCTGGTCCATGGGATCTTTCCCGCCGATTACCGTAAAAACATTCTTTGTCATTTCCACCGAATCAGCTAATACTCCCACACATTCCAGAGAAGAAGCATACGCAACCAGACCATACCGCGAAACCGAACCATAGGTAGGTTTCAATCCATACGTTCCGCAAAATGCCGCAGGCTGCCGGACAGACCCGCCGGTATCGCTGCCAAGAGCAAAGGGCACCAATCCGGCTGCAACTGCTGCTGCAGAACCGCCGCTTGAACCGCCGGGAACTTTTGCATGATCCCAGGGATTTACCGTAGTTTTATATGCGGAATTCTCTGTCGAAGATCCCATGCCAAACTCATCCATATTTGCTTTTCCAACAGGAACAGCTCCTGCTGCCAGTAGTCTGGATACCGCGGTGGCACTATAGGGAGAAACAAATGAATTCAGAATTTTTGATCCGCAGGTCAGTTGAAACTTTTCAACCGCAATATTATCCTTGACACCAAAAGGCAGTCCGGACAGAGGTGATGATGTTTGTGATTCGGAGTTTTTCCTGAGTAATGAAGCACCAGATTCCGGGTTTATTTCAAGAAAAGCACTGATTTCAGAATCTGCTTCCGTTATGAGTTTATTATATCTTTTACGCTGCTCAACGCTGCCGGTCAGGCCGCGCCAGAACAGGGTTTTCCGCCCAACTTCGTTCAAAGCTTACGTCCTTTCCTATAATACATTTGGTATTATGATATGATTACCATCATTCTCGGGAGCTCTGGCAACTAAATTCTCCGAAGGTACGGGATTAATAACTGCACTATCTTCCCGAACTGTACTGAACTCTGCCAGGGCGTGGGTTGTAGGTTCGAGTCCTGTAATATCGACTTTCTGCATCACTGAAAAATAGTTCAGCATATCGGTAACAGACTCAGACAACCGCTCTACTTCATCATCATGGAGCTCTACCATGGCGAGGGAGGCTGTTGTTCTCAGTTCTTCGATATCCATATGTGATACACCTGCATTTTGAAATAATTTCCTCAATATACTAAAATGATATCTTTTAATAAAGAGAGGATACGGATTATTGTCAATTTTTCTCTCATAAAGCCGGAAATTTTTTTAATTTGCTGGTTTGATGCCAGGACAGCATCCTGAACCGGCTTTATACAGAATTCACTACTGGTATATTCTGTTGAGCGCGGCTCCCTTCAGGCATGATTAATTTTTCCCCGATATATATCGTAAAACAATCATAATTTCTGTATAGTGATATTATTCACCGCAAGTCAAGGATGGTAAGTTTGATGAAATCCGAACGCCTCAGAAACAAACAAATGACTTACAGGGAGTGGGCTCTCATAGGATTGCTCTCTATTCTCTGGGGAAGTTCCTTTTTTTTTATGAAAACTGCTGTGGCAGAGATTCCGCCGTTAACAATTATGGCCGCTAGAATCTCTATTGCTGCAGTCTTCCTTCTGATTGTATCAGCAGTTAGCAGAAGAAAACTACCACACACATGGAAAGATTGGGGAGAATTTCTCATAATGGGGATGTTAAGCAATGTCATTCCTTTCAGCCTTATCATCTGGGGGCTGCAGTATATAGACAGCAGTCTAGGTTCGCTGCTAAATGCCACTACTCCGGTATTCAGCGTAATTCTTGTCTCAATCTTAACAAAGGAAGATCAGTTTACTCCAAATCGGATTATTGGTGTTATAACCGGATGGTTTGGGGTTGCCGTTCTTATTGGTCTGGGAGCTATTCTTCACATGGATGGGCATATCGGAGGTCAGTTTGCGGTTTTAGGCGCTTCATGTTCATATGCTCTTGCGGCAATTTACGGTAGAAGGTTTAAGAAGTTCAGTCCCCTGACCTCTGCAACTGTTATGCTGGTCTGCGGGTCTGCTGCTGCTGTTCCTGCTGCACTTATTTTTGAGCAACCATGGGTATTGATTTCTGATATCAGTTTTACGGCAATTGGAGCTGCAGTAATACTGGGTGTAGTTTGTACCGGTACTGCCTATCTAATCTACTATAGGGTTCTTGCGACTGCAGGTCCAACAAATGTACTGCTGGTAACATTTCTTGTTCCGGTAACAGCTGTTTTTCTTGGTATACTGGTACTGGGAGAATCTCTTACCTTTAACACAATTGCTGGTGCTGTCCTGCTTTTTGCCGGCTTAATTTTAATAGATGGGAGAGTACTGAAAAAGAGCTGAAGAAATAAAAGGTTTACAAGTAGTGGGGGAATTTTGTTTGTTATTGCTTGTAGTGCGGCGCTACTTCTTATATTACATCCAATATTTCTCTTGCTGTATATATCTTATTTCTTGATCTCTTAAAATCTTTTAAATTTCTTGTTACGATATATTCTATTCCTTCATATAGAGCCAATTCATCAATTACAGCATCTTCATAATCTTCTAATTCTGATAGTAAAGATTTTCGTAGGATTTCCTCGTGGACCGTTAGAACGCTTAAGTTATCGAGTAAATTCGAGATTATTTTATTTCTTTTTACTCTTTCATATTTCTCTTTTTCCAGGAAATACGATAATGTTGTTATTTCATGCGAACTGACATATCCCTTTATTTCTTCTTTTACACATTTATCATAGACAGCCAAAGCTGCTTCATGATCATCTCTTTTATTTAGAAAATCTATTATGATATTTAAATCAATCAATACTTTTTTCATACAATCTCTTTCTCATTTCTTTTTTATCTGGTAATTCATTTTTGCTGATAATCCCATATAATTCCCTTGCATCTTCAGAAATTTTTACTTCTTTTGTTTCAGTCTTTAACCTGATAAGATATTTTTCAAAAATGTTGGAGATTGATTGATTACTCTCTTTTGAATAGGTTTTTGCAAAATCTATTAGTGATTCATCTACATTGAGTGTTAGTTTCTTATTCATACTTTCCTCCACGTAACAAAATACCACTTATATACGTATAAATCAACAATTATCACATATTCTTTACATAACTATTACGTAATATTATCTCTTCGTGTTAATCCCAATCGGTACACGAAAACGAATAGAACTAATAAGGATTGATGATCTATATCCGCGGAGCGGGTGCATAACATTTGAGCTCACTGGTTTTCATGGAGCGCAGCATAGTGAAAATCCAGTGCAACGATTTGTTAGACCTATATTTGGTAGTGAATTACGCTGTGCGGGCAGCCATCAATACAAGAACCACACAATACACATTCGGTGTTTTCCATTTTATTGGTTTCAACCATTTCGCTCACGGGAAGACTCATCGGGCAATGATTTGTACATGTTTGACACTGCGTGCATTGATCGTTGTCAGCAACGAGTCGAAGTGCCGGCCAGTTACATACATTTCGTATTTTTCTTCCGACGATCATAAATGGAGCCATCCAACAGATATGATGGCAGAATGATCGTTTCCCAACAATGAATGACGGAAGTGCAATGAGAAGGAGAACAAAAACATAGGTAATGGCTGAATAAATGTTACTAACTGAAAAGCCAAAGGTTGTCTGATAGAAGAAATCGATTTTATCATAGCCACTATTTTGAACCGCCAGAATAATAATTACAGAAATCCATGGAATCCATATTATCCATTTAATCCAATTCCCTAAGAGGACTCTCTTTTCTCTAACCCTGCTGATGGTTTCCTGACATCCTGCCGCAGGACATACCCATCCACAAAAAGCTCGGCCTAATACTAATGATGATAAAAATAAAAGAGAAAATACAATAAAGCTGCCGTTGATAATTCCTTCAGATGTTGCCTGAACAATCAGATATGGCGATAGATAGTAAAATGTAACCGGAAACAAAAAGAAGGAAAAGAGAATAATTCCAAGTCTTATTTTTTGTCTACTTTTCAATGGTCCCTCCAATGTTACTCTGAATACGTTCAATTGCCATGGTGAAATTGCTTTCACTCATATCTCCACCCTCTAGTCTCTTTAAACAGGCATGCGCTGTCAAGATCTTCATCTGTGTAATGGCTGTTTCTAAACCCCTCGAATTCAATGATTTTAAAATTCGGATAGTGAATTTGCTCCCAAATGCCTAATAATTCTACAGTGTTTCTAGTTCTAAGCAAATCTTTCTGCTGATACTTCCATACTGTTGAATTCCACTTAGTTTTCATCCAGCCATATTTGCTGTAAATTCCTGGATTTTGTGTTTGCAGACCGTTATAATATAACCTGCTTCATATTCAATAAATGATCTGCATGCTCCTTTTCCCTATCAGCAAGACTTTTGGGAAGGATAATACGGGGACTTACTGCAGCCAGGCTCTCAACCCTATAGGCATGGATCATAGCCGGACCAAACAGAATTTTATCTGTATGGATTACAGGACCATATGAAACACCTCCACGAATCAGGATCTGCTTTCGTATAAGTTCAATATGCAGAAAAAGTAATTCTTTCAGCAAGTATCTGAACTCAACCTTGCTCTCACCCTGTTTAAATGATATCACAATAGAATCTGAGAATTGTGTTACTCTTCGTGACGGGGCGGCGTCTTCCGGTTCTTCATTAACCCCCATCAGGTCAGCTATTCGCTCGAATGCGGAGCATAATTCCCTGATATTTTCTATATTATCCACATTCTCGCCATTCTCTTTTCTTGTTTGGTTTTCACTTATATGTCCCAGATTTAACCTACTTTATACCTAAGTTGCAGCTTGGGGTTTATTTTATTTGTAAAATAGTTTTCGAACGTCATCTCTACCTACAAGATTTGAGAGTTTTCTATAATTATTTTTAGCGAACTGAATCCTACCTGCTACTATTGCAGGGTGTATGTTATTTTTTACACTAAATTTAATTACATCTTGTTGTGTCACATTCTCGATTTTATCTAAATTAAAATCAGAAGGAAGTAATGCTTTTTCTGCAAATTCGTCTGCTTCTCTTTCTATCTGATCATCTTGCTGTGAGCCACGAAGTGACATATCATCTGCAATGTAATTCCCTTTTTGTAAGTGTAATTTTATATGTCCTAATTCATGAAGCAGATTAAACCAAAAATTATCAATTCTGTCATATCTAAGAGTTAACCCTATAATAGGTAAGCCCTCAGATGTTATATGCGCTGCTCCATCAAGATATGTATTTTTATAATGGTGAATAATATTTAATATAATTCCATGTTTATATAAATATTCTTGAGCTAGTTTTGGACCTTCATCTAAGATACTTAAACTTACTAATGAATTGAGAAAGTTCTCATTAATGACAGTTTCATCAAATTTCACATTTAGATCAATTTTTGAAGAGTCATGAAGTAAATGTAATATCCACCCTTGTAATGCATAAGGATTAATTTTCGCATTAAGCCGTGTGGATTTACTGATTCTAAATCTACATTCAGGAATAGCAAATCCAAATCCGATCCTAATGCGTAACGTCTTAATTAATTCTTCTGCATTATCCATTATTTTTTCAATATTTATTCCATCAAATGCTCCATACTTTCTCATTTCTGAAATTGGAAATAAATCATAATCAATTTCGGAATCCTCCTCCAAATTGTTTACCTCTTTATTCTGTAAAAGAATG
>JADHUD010000039.1 GCA_016784705.1 Spirochaetia bacterium
ACCTATTCTAACGAGAGTCAGTATACACATAAAATTATTGAACTGCAACGAAACCCAGAAGTAACCGCGAAGTATTATAAGATTTTGGGGTTCTTCCAATATTGAGCTTTTTGCTATATATTTAGCTGTATATGAAGATTGGCAGCAGAAAATACTTTCATTCAGGGAGATGAATTTGAAGAATACAGTTTGTCAGATTATTGGAACAAAAAAAAACAGCGATACGAAAAAAGCAATAAGGTATTGCAAAGAGCGGTCAATTCCTTTTCATTTTGTTGATTTACATGAGCGTTTTCTTTCTGTCGGTGAGCTGCAGAATATTTTTAGTGCAGTTGCTCCTATTGATATGATTGATACTGATAGTACTGTGTATAAAAAGAGGGGATATGCATTTATGGAGTTTGATCCAATGGAGGAGCTTATAGAATATCCGTTTCTTCTGAAAATTCCTGTTATTCGCAGAGCCAGTAAAATACTTGTCGGTGCAGATTCAAAGGAACTTGACAGGTTCTTCGGGAAGGACTAATAAAGGTGATGAGATACTCGATACCCTGAATATAAGAGGAGTTTCAGCATGAAGCATATAAATAATGTAAGAATTCAGGAGATACAATCTCTGATAAGTCCCTGTGAACTTAAGAAAAAGCATCCTGCAAGTGACAGTCTGCTGGATCAGGTTGAGAGACAGAGAAAAACCATCTCTGATATTGTAAGCGGGAAAGACCCCAGACTTCTCGGGGTAGTGGGGCCTTGTTCAATCCATGATAAAAAAGCAGCAATCGAGTATGCCCAGAAACTTTCAGAACTATCTTCCAGAATTCAGGACAGGATTTTTATAGTAATGAGGACATATTTTGAGAAACCCCGTACGGTACTTGGCTGGAGAGGATTAATTCTTGATCCTTATCTTGATGGAACCTATCATATTGCTGACGGATTGGAGTTTGCCCGTGAAATCCTGCTTGATATCTCTGAAACTGGGTTGCCGGTTGGGTGTGAAATGCTTGATCCTATAGTGCCTCAATATATTGATGATCTTGTTGCCTGGGCAGCAATAGGTGCGAGAACAATAGAGAGCCAGACGCACAGGAATCTTGCCAGCGGACTCTCTGTTCCGGTAGGTTTTAAAAATAGTACCAGCGGGAATCTGTTTAATGCGATAAATGCGATAAAGTCTGCAGCAAATCCTGCTAGTTTTATCGGGATAGACGAGCATGGAAACAGTTCAATTCTCAGAACAACCGGTAATGATGAAGGTCATTTGATTCTCAGAGGCGGAGCTGCAGGTCCAAACTATTATGAAGAAGATGTTGAACAGGCAGCGTTATTAATGGAAAAAGAGAGCTTGATTCCCTCCATTATTGTAGACTGCAGCCATGAGAATTCTGGGAAAAAAACAAACCGCCAAGCCAGAGTGCTTCGTTCAGTTATTGATCAGAGAGTTAGTGGTATAGAAGCCATTAAAGGTTTCATGCTTGAAAGCAACCTGTTTGAGGGGAGTCAGACTGTATCCGATGAGACAGATAAACTAGTATATGGGGTTTCTGTAACAGATCCATGTATAGGATGGGTAGAAACTGAAAGGATTTTAGTAAAGGCTTATGATAATCTTAATCAGAAGGAGGTTTGGTAATGAGCAGGGCAGTACTATTTCTTGCTGATGGGTTTGAGGAGATTGAAGCAGTTATTCCTATCGATATTCTTCGCAGAGGCGGAGTTGAGGTAACTCTTGCAGGGGTTCGGGGAAAACTGATTACAGGTGCACATGGTATTCGGATTGAAGCAGATGAAGAAATAATCAGCTTCGAGGATTATTTGGAATACGATGCTGTTGTAATTCCAGGAGGAATGCCGGGGTCGAAAAATCTTTCTGATTCACAGGAAGTAAATAAGCTGATTATCAGTATGTTCAATAGTAATAAAATTGTTGGTGCGATTTGTGCCGCTCCAGCAGTAGTTCTTGGAAGGTTGGGTGTTCTTGAGGGTAAAACGGCAGTTTGCTATCCGGGTGCTGAAGCGTATGCTCCTGACAGTGTTTTTGCAGATTACCCTGTTGTCACAGATGGAAACCTTATTACAGCTCAGGGTGCGGGATATGCTGCTGAGTTTGGTCTGGAAATCCTCAAAGCGATTCAAGGGGCTGCTGCAGCTGAAGAAGTAGGGCAAGCAACACTGTTTATATAGTTTTTCCCGCACAAAAGAGTCTGATAATATTCTCTGCGCCCTCTTCCAGTAACATAAGTGAGTTTTCGATTGCATAGTTAAGAGTCATTTCTCTGTTTGCTGTGCTGAATAATGCGGTTATCCCGATAGAATAGAGTTCTTCTATCTTTGAACCAAGAGCTCCTGAAAAACAGACAACAGGAATTCCCCGTTTTTTAGCAGCGGCAGCAACTCCTGCAGGAACCTTTCCGAATGCTGTCTGATAATCAGTTTTTCCCTCTCCTGTAATAACCAGTTGAGCATTTTCAAGACTCTTGTCAAATTCCACAGCATCCAGAATTAGATCTATCCCTGATTGAAGTCTGGCATTGAAAAAAGCAATTAATCCGCCTCCTAAACCGCCTGCTGCACCTGATCCTGGAATGTTGTCGATTGTTTTTCCCAGTGATTTCTTAATTACGGCAGCCAGATTTCTGAGACCCCTGTCAAGTGATTTTACTTGTTCCTCAGTAGCCCCTTTCTGTGGACCATAGATATATGCAGCCCCAGAGGACCCATAAAAGGGATTGCTGACATCACAAGCGACAAGGATGTCTGTCTCCTGAATCCGGGGATCCAGCCGAGAGATGTCTATACTTGCGACTTTTATCATATCTTCACCGGTCGTGCCGGTTTCCCTGCCGTTTGCATCCAGAAATTTCACTCCAAGCGCTGATGCTGCTCCCATTCCGCCGTCATTTGTAGCACTGCCGCCTATACCCAGTATAATTTTTTTACATCCGGAATCAAGGGCATGCCTGATTAGTTCACCAGTACCAAATGTAGAAGTTTTGTCGGGATTCTTCAGGTTATCCGGAACCAGGGGAAGTCCTGAGGCTGAAGCCATTTCGATAACTGCTGTGGATCCATCATGCAAAATCGCATATTCAGCTTCTACAATACCATTTAGAGGATTTGAAACAGCAGCAGTAATAATTTTTCCTGCTGCGGCTGAAGCAGCAGCTTCAACAGTTCCTTCGCCGCCATCCGCCATTGGTATCTTAATAATCTCGAGAGTTGGATCATATCTCCTCATCCCTCTTTCAATAGCAGAGGCAACAGCAAGAGCTGTCTGATTTCCCTTAAATGAGTCCGGAGCAACAATAATCTTCATAATTTTCCTATTCTCCCTGTATATTATATCTGTCCTGTTAATAAATACGTTTTACCATACCAGACATGGTCACGGATAGTTTTTTCTGCCTGCTCTGCTGATTCAGCATTCAGCAGGTTTTTTACCAGCTGCACATGATCATCTCTTGATGTTTTTAAATAGCCAGGTATTAATTGATTCATGCCATGAAACAGATAGAGACGCATGATACGATCATAGGTATCTGTTAATATGGGGTACCCCGCCAACGAAACCAGTTCATGATGGAAAGCGATTTCCAGTTCCCAATCTTTTAAATTCTCTTCGGGAGCAGCGTTAACCTTTTCGGCAAAATCCAAAAGTGAATCAATTTTTTTCCCGATCTTCTCTCCGAAATAGATTCTGGCTGCTTTAGATTCAACTGAATCTCTCAATATGAAATTTCCTGTTATAGTTTGTTGAGTAATAAGCTTAATCTGTGTTCCTTTTCTTGGTAGTATTTCCAGAAATCCTTCAAGTTCCAACATGGTCATGACCTCAAGAACCGGGGTGACACTTACATTATATTCAGCAGCGATTTGTCTGCGGTTTATAATTAATCCCGGAGGCAGCTTTCCCGATGAAAGATCCTGCAGTAAAAGCCCGTGTAATTTTTCTGCTAGGGCAGACGGCATATAATCTCCTAGAAATATCACGTGAAATTTCACAGATAGTATAAAATACATAACAAAAACTTGTCAACAAGCGAGTGGTCAGGTTGTTAGGTTAGGAATCAAATAATTCTCAATTCCCAGTTCCCGCTTCACCTGCTGGTGATTACCTGCGCAGGGCAAATAAAAAAGCACCGGTATGTAACAATACTGGTGCTTTCCCGCTTGGAGATAATCTGGAATTAATCTGATTCAGCAGGAGGATATACAACAAGATCTTTTAAGTAAGGAAGCTTGACCATATCTCTGGCAAAAGCTGCTTTTCTTGCTTTATTAACATAAGTACGGCTTTGAAAGCTGTAGGTGAAGTTTGTATGGATATCATACGTTCCAATTATTAAGGCATATGTATCCTCTGTCATAACTAGCTCTTCGTCGGTAGGTATAACAAAAATTATTACCGGGGAGTCTTCTGTTGAAATTTCAAGCTCAGCATTTTGGCATTTTGCTTTATCATTTTTATCAGGATCTATACAAATGCCGATGTTTTCAAGATCAGAGAGTGCTTTAATCCTTATATGAGGAGCCATTTCCCCAACACCAGCAGTAAATACAACTGCATCAACTTTACCAATTGCAGCTGCATATGCTCCTATGTATTTTTTTATTCGATAACTCTCCATATCTATTGCAAGTTGACATAATTCATCACCTGCTGCTGCCTTATCCCGTATATCTCTACGGTCACTATATTTACCGGTAATACCAAGAAGCCCGCTTTTTTTGTTTAAAGCAGTATCCATTTCTTGTGCTGTCATATCAGCAGTGTTGATCATAAAAGGTATTATTGCCGGATCCAAATCCCCTGAGCGTGTTCCCATTATTAATCCTTCCAGAGGGGTAAGTCCCATTGAGGTATCAATGCTTACACCATTTTTAACTGCACAAATTGACGCGCCATTTCCGATGTGTGCAATGATGATATTAGTATCCAGGGCATCCTTTCCTAAAAGGGCAGCAGCACGTTTTGCGGTATATATATAACTGGTTCCATGAAATCCAAAACGTCTTACATTGTTATTCTTATACCACTCATAAGGTACGGCATACAGAAAAGCCTCTTTCGGCATTGTTTGGTGCCACGCTGTATCCATAATTGCACAATGGGCAACTTCCGGCAAAATTAATTGGGCTGCTTTAATGCCTACAATATTAGCCGGCATATGTAATGGGGCAAGATGAACCATTGATTCAAAGGTTTTCATGGCTTTGTCAGTAATGATAATTGATTGTTTGAAAATTTCACCGCCATGAACAACCCTGTGGCCTACAGCTTTAATTTTTGAGATATCATCCAGAACCCCATGCTGTGTATCAGTAACCATACTGAGGATCTTTACAATTGCTTCTTTGTGAGTGGGACAAGAGAAATCTACACGTATTTTTTCACCATTATACTTGTGTTTAATTGGTGATAACTCCTGACCTATTCTTTCAACAATACCAACCGCCAAAACATCCCGGTTTTCCCAATCGTAAACCTGATATTTCACAGAAGAGCTGCCGCAATTGAGAGTCATAATAACCATACTAAAATCCTCCACACCCATGAGTAATAAATCAAAGAAAATGAGAAATGTATCAAATTATTTCCAGAAAATCAGAATATTTTGAATTGCATCAGTTTCAATACTTGAGGCTCGTACCAACTCATCAATTTTCCATACTTTATTCATTTGCGCAGCAAACTGCAAAAGGAAATTTTCTGAAAAAAAACCAAAACTTTGATTGGTTTCTCCGCTTTTTATATTTGCCTCACATATTAAAACTTTAAATAACAGAATATCAGACATGGCACAACCTGTAAAAAATTTAAGGAATGAAACTGATCCAGGCCTTTCATAGTGCTTTTAATTTGTTCTCCTGCATTGAGTTTTTCATTTCATTACTATGTAAGTGATTTGTTATTGTGTCATGTTACGGTAAAAAATTCAATAAGTTTTAGGGGATCTGAATATTTATTGCTATTTTTTCAGTTATAGAAGTATGAGAATATTAATTATTATTTTGAGGAAATTTCAAAATGATTTTATTTTGAAATTTCGACGATTTGGTCAGAAGTTTGTGATTCAAATAAATAATTATATAATAATTATTTATTTGAATTTAAAAGACAAACTTCAAAAGCCAATTTCCAAAAAGCAAAGCATTTTGAAATTGGCTCTTTTACTTTCTATACTTGTCATCAGCTTTATGGTTCCCAAAACTCTGCAAGCAAAAGAGCTGGATTGTCCTGTTGAAATTAATGCCAGAATCAATGTAAAAGCAGACAATACAGGAGCTGCATCAAAAATTTTACTAAATACATCATTCCCTGAGACTGGATGGGATTTTCGAATCTCTTTAAATCAATCAGAACCTGAAAAACCGGAAATATTTCTACACTATAATCATACAGATTTTTTTTCGCAATTTGGATCAATATATGTAAAGGGTTTGCTGAAATACCTGGAAAATCCCTTCTTTGTAAATAATTATGAAGATTTTTTTTCACCTGTATCTGTCTCTCTTTCTCCTGTATCAATAGCTGCTTTTCAGGGCAGCAGGAAATATCCTGAATTACTGCTTGGCTGGAAGATCAGAGGAAACTGGTCAGCTGATCCTTTAACACTCTATACATATGTTGTGTCCCCCGGTTTGAATGAATTAACTCATTACAGGACAGGTGTTCTGGGAACTATGCAGATAGAGAAGCAGATCGTTCAAATAGGCGCTCTACTGCATGGAATAGAGAGCAGCAAAATGCAATGGGAGGATGATAATTGGTATTCTCAAAATTTGCAGCCCAGATCTTATTCAAAAGAGGGGTTATCTGCAGGAGTGACACTTTTTAAGGAAAATGATTTCAGCGGCAGTGGAATTATAGGGCTTATTTCTCTGGATTCGTACAGACAAAGCGGATTTATGGCAGGAGGTGCTCTCACTTTAACCAGCGGACTCCTTAATCTGAAGTATTTTCAATCAATATACTCACCTGCATACCCCATAATCTATACTGAAACTCCCCAGAGCAGATCTGCGCTGCATTCAGGTAAAGTGATTCTGAAACTACCAAGAATTCTTAGCATATCCATGGAAATAGCTGAAGAATTACAATTAATCAACTGGAATTACAGTGAACAAACAGAGGCTGAGCGATCATGCACAACAGCTGCAGAGCTTGTATTGGGTATAAGTCTGGTAAAAATTAAGGATTTCATACGCTATACCTATCCGGCTGATGGGCAGGAATTTTCCGTACTCAGGGTACTTGATACAGAATACAGCATAAACTTAAAGACTCTGAGAATTGTAATGAATTTTTCAGCAGTATATATCGAACGGCAACTTGAAGAGAGAGATAAAAGTGTTGAATTAATTATTAAAAAAGGAAATATGCTCTTTTCTTATATGATTGAATTTTCTGGAAATGTGCAAAAAAGCTCATTTGATTTTACGTATACAAAAGATGCACTGCAGTTAACTTTAACTATTGATACATCCGGCAAATATCAAGCAGCCGTAACTGCAGAAATTTGAGAATTTTCAATGATAGGAGCCAATTTTAAAATAAAATCATTTTGAAATTGGCTCGTAGAATGTTACAGATGAAGTAAGTATCTTGCTGTTTCAAAATATATTGCATATCCACATATGTCAATTAATGTTGCCATTAATGGTGCAGACATAACTGTAGGATCAAATCCTGCCTTATGAATAAGGAGAGGAGCTATTGTTCCAAGTAAATTGGAGAGGAGTACTACCAGCATAAGGGAGAACCCGATTACTATACCTTCATAAACACCGACACCCGGAGGAAGTAAAATGCTTCTGAGAATTATTACTGCTCCGGTTAATATCCCCAGCAGAATTCCAATAATGAACTCTCTTCCCATAATTCTAAAGATTTCTTTAAATTGAATTTCACCGGTTGCAAGGCCTCGAATCATCAGCGTGGAAGATTGACTTCCGGTATTTCCACCGGTCTGCGTAATAACCGGCATGAATATTACCAAAAAAGCCGCTCCGGCCATGAGTGAAGTATATTGTGTGAGTATATTTGCTGAAACAGTACCCATCAGAAGCAGAATAATCAGCCAGGGCACTCTTTTCCTTACCAGTGCCCAGATTGAGCTGGTTAAATAGGATTCTGATGAACCACCCATAGCACCCATTTTATAGACATCCTCGGTTTGTTCCTCCCGAATAACATCAATAATGTCATCAAAGGTTACAATACCAATAAGAACATGATCATGGTTTATAACGGGAATGGCAGCCATATCATTTTCTTCCATGATTCTTGCTACGTCTTCCTGGTCAGTATCATCGTACACGCTTACCACTTTCTCTTTGATGAGTGTTGAAATTTTCACTGCATCATTTGAAGCCAGAAGTTCTTTCATCGTGATAATACCGATTAAACGTTCGAGCTTATCAATAACGTAGATACTAAATAGATACTCAACTGAATTGCAATTTGCCCTGATAAATTGAATCGCCTGGGCAATCGTAATTCCAGCCTGAACTGCGAGAAAACGTGGAGTCATAAGTCCTGCAGCATCGTCTTCATCATATCTTAGCAAAAACAGCATTTCACGCTTACCATCATCACTCAGGTTCTCCCAAACCGAATCTCGAACCTCTTTGCTTGCACTTTGCATGATATCTACAAGATCATCAGGTTCCATCATTTTAAAAAGAGTTTTTTTATTCTGCGCTGATAGTCCTGAAATGATAAATTCCTGCTCATAATCGTTTAATTCGGGGATTAAATCTGTTTTTAATTTCATAGGAAGTTCTATAAAGATTGCCAGAGCCTCTTCAGCGTCCAGTTCCTGCCATGCATCGAGGAGATCAGAAAAAGAGATGTCTTGTAAAAAATCTATTTTTTCTTTTTGAGACATTTTATTGTGATATTCTAAATAGTGTTTAAGAATATTGCTCATATTTTCCCTCCTGATTACATAAACATTCTGATGAAAATTTAGTTGAACCCCTAATCTCCAAGAAACCGGATTTCACACTCAAGATCGATTGCAAACATCCGTTTTACCCTTTTTTGCATAACTGCAATTAATTGAAGTACATCATCAGAAGAAGCCTTCTTTTCTGGGTTTATGATAAAATTTGCATGAAAATCAGCGATAACTGCTCCATTAACCGAAAACCCGCTTAATCCGGATTTCTCAATAAGAGAACCTGCTGAGAATCCAAAATAGGGGTGATCTTCAGGGACATCAGGTTTTTTAAATACAGAACCAGCAGATGGTGCAGTATAATGCCCCTTTTTCTCTCGTTGTAAACGATAATACATACACCTCCTGATTAATTCATTTGGCGATTCAAAATTATGAAAAGTAAAATGCATTTGACTGATAAATCCGCTGTTTTTCAAAAAACATGAAGAACGGTAGCTGAAATCGGCATCTTCGGATAAAACTCTTATCAATTTACTATCAGGGGTAATATATTCCACCCAGTCAAGATGTTCAGAAATCTCGTAGCCGAAACAACCTGCATTTCCAAATATAGATCCACCTATAGTTCCGGGAAGACCATAGAATCCCTCTAACCCCTGGCATCCATTTTCTGCAGCTGAAATCACAAGTTTATCTACTTCGACTCCGCACTCTACTGTAAACGATGTATCACAAAGAGTAATTTTGCACAAGTTCTCAGTTTGAAGGGTAATACCCCTGATACCTCTGTCAGAAACCAATACATTGGTTCCTTTTCCTAAGAAAGTTACAGGAATTGCATGCTGCTTTGCGAAAAGTAATATTTTTCTTACTATTGAAATATTATCAGGCTGAATAAAGATATCAGCTGAACCACCGCACTGTAAAGAGGTATATTTCTTTAAAGATTCGTTAAAGAGTATTTTTGAAGTGATATTGATTTTTTCTAAAGATTCTCTTACAGTTGGAATCACATGCTTATTGTAGAATATTTATCCTTTTAAGGCAAATGAATCATTTATCTGTAATTTGATTATTAAGTTAAAAAAAGAGACATAGTTTTAAAGAGACATAGGTTTATGTATTGAGGAAATTTCAAATTGATTTTTTTGAAATAACGACGATATTGATATTTTACGTAGACTTCAAGTATAAAGAAAGGAGAATAATCTTTATCTCAGAGAAAATCTGATGATACACAGAAAAAAACTGATGCTGATTCAATTATATAATACACTTAACAGACAATTAGAAATTTTCTCGCCTATAGTGGAAAATGAAGTAAGAATTTATACTTGCGGCCCTACCGTCTATAATTATGCTCATATCGGGAATCTCAGGACATATATTTTTGAGGATATACTGCGCCGGATAATGAATTATGCAGGATATACGGTTACGCATGTTATGAACGTAACCGATGTCGGGCATCTTACCGGTGATGATGATGAGGGTGAGGATAAAATGCTGAAATCATCCAGGGAATCCGGAAGATCTGTTTGGGAGATTGCGCAATATTATACTGATGCTTTTTTTCAGGACACTGATAAATTGAATATTTTGAGACCGCATACTGCGTGCAGGGCTACTGAACATATTCAGGATATGATAAATCTGATAAAGAAGCTTGAGACTAATGGGCATACCTATACAGCTGGAGGGAATGTCTACTTCAGTATTGATACTTTTCCTGAGTATGGGAAAATGGCAGGATTAAAGCTTGATGATATGCAGTCGGGTGCAAGAATAGAGATAGATACCAGTAAAAAAAATCCAAAGGATTTTGTGTTATGGTTTACAAAATCAAAATTTGAAAATCAGGTTATGATATGGGATTCTCCCTGGGGAAGAGGGTATCCCGGCTGGCATATTGAGTGCAGTGCCATGAGTATGAAATATCTGGGACCGCATTTCGATATACATTGCGGGGGCACTGATCATATTAATGTACATCATACCAACGAAATTGCGCAATCTGAAGCGGCAACAGGTACGAAATGGGTTAACTTCTGGCTGCATGGCGAATTTTTAATTGATGATAGTGGAAAAATGTCAAAATCCAAAGGTGACTTTCTCACACTGTCTTATCTGATTAAGAAAAGCTATGATCCTTTGGATTACAGATATTTTTGTATGGGTGCACATTACAGATCACAACTGCAGTTCTCCTTTGCCGCGTTAGATGCGGCTAAGAATGCAAGGTTGAATCTTAAAGAAAGGATTCGGATTTTGCAGGATAGATGCGGCAGTGTACAGGGTGATAATCTGTCTAAAAGAGCCGATGACTATGTAAAACTGTTTGAAGAACATATTGGTAAGGATTTGAATGTATCAAGAGGCTTGGCGGATTTATGGCAGGTTATAAAAGATCAGCTTCTTCCTGAACAGGAGAAATTATATATTATTAAACAAATGGATTCAGTGTTTGGTCTCTCTTTGCTTGATTTCACAAATGATGATCTAAATAATGATTCCAAGGAGGTTGATTCACTAATCAGCGAACGGACGATTGCACGTAAGAACAGAAATTTTTCCCGGGCTGATGAAATACGTGATATACTTCAGGCAATGGGGATTGATATAAAAGATACACCTGAAGGGACTACATGGAGAAAAAAAGTGTAACTATCATGTTGGTGGATTGTTAAACTTATGGAAGTTAAAAGCAGCGGATATGAATCATTTAAACAAGTTTATAAGGAAGTCTTCCCGGTAATTATGAGGGTGGCTTACCACGTAACATATAATATGGATGCTTCTGAAGACATATGTCAGGAAGCGTTTATTAGGTTTTTCGACCGTGGTCTTATATTTCCGTCGATTGATGAGGCAAAGTACTGGCTTATTCGAGTCACGAAAAACCTATCCATCAATTATGTGAAGCGGAAAGGCAGGGAGAAAGTTGCTGTTGATAAGATTAAGAAACAGCCTCTTCCTGCCGCTAAGACTGGGGAAGAGACGGTAATTGGAAATGAAACCTGTGAAATGGTACGGCAGGCAATCCAACTGCTGCCGGAGAAGCTTCGGGCTGTTTTAGTTTTGAAAGAGTATAGTGATCTGAATTATAAAGAGATTGCGAATATTTTAAATATTACAGAAAGTAATGTAAAAGTGCGGGTACACCGTGCTAAACTGCAATTGGAAAAATTGTTAAATCAGGAGGGAGTGCATGTGTCTTGATGATCAAGTACTTTCAACTTATATTGATGGAGAGTTGGCTGAACCTTGGAAAACCCAAGTAGAAGAGCATCTGCTTCATTGTTCAATTTGTAAATCCCGCTATAAACAACTGAAGGATCTGGGGAATGATATAAAAGCGGCACGGCTTCGTGAAGAAGAATTTACGGTACAACGTGAACGTATCTGGCAGTATCTGGAAAAGAATTGTGTAGCTATTGTGAAAGAGCGGTTTATTGAAAAAAGATTCTCATTCAAAGCTCCGGTTTTTGTTGCAGCAGCAGCTGCGCTTGTTATCTTCTTTGCAGCCAGTATATATTTTACAGCAAATTCAAGAGGTAATGAGATACCGGAGATTCCTGTGGCCAGCGGGCAGGTTGAAAAAGAAACACCCAATTCTTCCATAGTTACAGTTCGGACAACCGATTCTGCACCTGCTGCGATGTCACTTCAAGATCTGACAATTGAAGAAATCCTGCAGCTTCTTGATAACCGTGGATTTGAAGTTGATCTCAGACTGAAAAGCGTAGAACCTTTAACAGTAGCACTTCCTGTAATTGATTCACCGGAAGAAGTTCCAGAAGAAGTTCCGGAAGATAGTGTTCAGGTAGAAGTTTATTATGACCAGGATGGGAATGAGCTTTTGGCAGAAGAGGTCCTGCTTGCTGAAGTTCTTTATGATGCTGATGGAAATATAATACCTGAAAAAACTGGTGCTGAAAATACTTCAGAGGAAAACCCTGCTGCACCTTAATTGTCTGCAGTTTAATATATAACAGCTGTCTTATGGGCGGCTGTTTTTTTTTGTTTTTTTTCGATTTACTGAAGACTGATTGTATTCAACACTCCTTTTTGATACTATATTCGAATATATCCAAGAATAAAGGAGTTCCGCATAGTATGAATGCAGTAGAACTTGCAAAAGTATATAATCCGGCAGAATTTGAAGAGAGGATTTACCGCGAGTGGAATGAGAAAGGTTTATTTCTCCCGAAAGAGAGTAGAAATGGTAAAGATCCTTTTGTTATCG
>JADHUD010000040.1 GCA_016784705.1 Spirochaetia bacterium
GTGAAAAAAGTTTGATTTTGGTGTGAAGAATAGACTTGATTATTTTTTAACGAATCTTCATGCTGGCTTATAAAACTATCCAGATCATTTCTGTACGAATCAATGTCAGCCAATATCTGCTTTATTTTGCGTTCATCGGTATCATAATCAGTCTGCTTTTTGAATTTTTCCTCAATTCCATATTCTTTAAATTTTTTGAGATTAAACTCGGCATCCTGTTTTTTTTGCGTATAGTCAGCAATCTGATCGTCAATATTGGCAAGTTTTTGAAGTCTTAAAACAATATTAGAAACAATTTGCCTTTTTTCTTCTATCTGACGGCGAATATCGTAAAGACTTTCTCCAACCAGCTTTTCCACCAGATCCTTTTCAAAGCCTTCTCCACTGGAGGATAGGTCTTTTTGCCCAAAGTAGATGGGGTTCCTGATTATTGTTTCCCGTATGGATACACCGGGCTGCAATTTGTTGTTAACATACACTTCCGGGAATTCGTTGAGAATCCGTTTTACCTGAAACTCACTTCCGTACTGATCCAAAGCTGTTATTACTGCCTTCCCACCACTTCCCAGCGTATGAGCTACAAGATCGGTTTTATATTTTTTATCGGTGGCTTTTTCTCCAAATGGATAATCAAGCACATAGCGTACAGCTTCCAATATAGAAGATTTACCACTTCCCCGAATACCTATAAAAGTGTTGAGTTCCGGTGAAAAATGGACTGTTTTTTCGTTTAGTGTACCGCCTTCAAAGGAAATGCTTTTGATATGAGAATGTTTGTAGCATTCTGGTTTTGTTGAACGAACCCTGTTTTGATAATCCACCAAAGCGTATTTCACCGCTTCAAAAGTAAAATCACCAATTTTCAGCCAGGTTTCACCGTCCTTACTTCCAATCGCTTCAATAGACTTGCAGTCAGACCCTTCTACTTCGGCGGGGTACCAATTTTTAAACCACGACTGGACTTTAACTCGGCAAGCTCGTTCTTTTACATCATGGGTTCTTACTTTCTGAAATCCCAAAATTCGTTTTTTGAAGTGTTCATTCTGAGCCAATTCTCCCAGTCTTCCGCCATCAAGTTCGTTCCAAAACCCGCTTGATTGCTCAACATGGGCAAAAATGAGAAAATAATTTCTGTGATAGCCATCCAGTTTTTTTATTGTATCAATTAAACTCAAAGAACTTCTGCCGTCTTCTTGTTCGTATTGTGCAGGAGTTTTTCCTTCAAATGCCACATTCAAGAATTGGTTTATGTAATCCTGTCTGGATTCAAGCCATTCATCAGAAAAAATGACCAAAGTGTGGATCCCATTTGAACCGTCATTTACAGAAAGTTCCACGCCGGGAAGGAGAAAAACCTCTTCTTTTCTGGCTTTTTTCCGCAAGTTGACAAATTCGTTTTTACTGAATTTGTTGTGATTGGTAATCACTCCAACATTGATGGACTGTTCTTTTAACTTGGCAACATATTCATTTAAAAAAGAATTCTCTTCACCTTTATAGATAAATTGCTTGTCAGCTTTGGTATGAAGATGAAAATCTGCCCTCATCCAGGTAGAGCCGTGCTTGAATATTTCATATGTTTTTATATCATCAGGCATTCTTCACCTCCTTGGGTATATTATCGGAAAGATAAGTTTTTCCCTCAAATTCTTCCCTTAAAACAGTCTTTTTAAGTTTAGTGCCACCATTATTTTGCATATGAAACGGTCTCCCTATCAAATAAAGCAAGTTCTTTCCCTGAAAAGAATTTCATTGCTTTTGAAAAGTCATCATTTTGTCCTTTTCGCATGAAGCAATGTATATCTTCTCAATTCTACTATCGTTCACTTTCTCAAAGATATGCGAGTCGTTATCAGCGAGGGAGCTGCCTATAATCAGCATAGCACCTTCCAAATCTGCAATGGAATCGGTACCAGGTACCCAAGATTGGCCAACCCCAACCCCAATCATTTTATTCCATTACCCTTAAATAACTTACCATCCCTTCCCCTACAAAATATGGCTGTTTGTGGAAAATGTACCCGGTTCAGTAGTCTTCTCTTGTTTCTCTTATAACATCAAGAATTTCTTTGGTTGTTACTTTACTCTTAATCCCTGGAACATCAAATGGTGATTTACTTTCATTTTTTGTAAGAGGTACGATCTTAAACCTACTTCCATCTTTCTTTGCTATTATGACTTCTTCTGTTGCTGCCAAATTCAATATTGAAGCGAAATTCTGTCTTGCTTCTGAATAATTAAAAACTCTCATTCAGACCTCCAATAAGTGGATACCCAATTCAGTGGCCACTTCTTTCATTCTGTTATCTAAACTCAACAAACTGCATTTGTATCGTTTTGCTATCTCTAAATAATATGCATCGTAAGCATATATACCATAATCTGCTGCAATCACTAACGACGTTTGAATATTAACATCTATCAATCGAACTGGAATTTTCTGAAAAATTGAATAACAATCAATTATCTGACTTTTATCTAATCTATTCCTCTTATACATAGCAGATAGTGCATTTCCTATTTCAAATGGTAAAACAATCGGAGAAATTAGATCATCTTCCTGTGTTAATTCAATAATTTTGATTTTTTCCGGCTCATCAAGAATTACTGCTAAATATATATTTGCATCTACTAATATTCCCATGAGTACATTGTACAACACTTTGCGGGTGTTATCAATCCGCATTCGAACAAACAAGCCATGAATGGCGATTCTCTTGAGCCGCAATATTTCAGCAAACGCTCCGGGTGTATAAGACGTTTGCCCGCAGTGCAAATGTACCGAAGGCCAAAGTGCGCAATAACGCAGGTTATACGTCCTGGTAGATGTCGCTGCATGGCTTTCGGAAATCAATTTCCGTAAAGGAATCGGGGAATCGGTACAAGGTGCCCAATATTGGCCAGCCCCAACCCAAATCTTTTTATTCCATTACCCTTAAAAAAACTTGCCTCCCCTTCCCCCAAAAAAATGCGGCCGTTTGTGGAAAATAGTCGCACTACCTGGAACTTTAATACCGGTGCATAAAGCTCATCAATGCTTTACAGTCTGATAGTAACCGCTAAGGAAAACAATCTGAACCCTCAACTCTATCTGTACGTATTTTTGGAAAAAGGCTTCATACCTGGCAAGACCTCACGACTGGGAGGATTTACTGCCGTGGAATGTCTCAATCCCCAAAACCCTCGATCATGCTTTTATGGAACAAACTATGGATTCTCTTCTCTCTACCCTATAAAAATATTTGCACCCCTCCGGGTGGGGTTTATTTGACACTTACCACTTACGTCTGACACCGGATTCCGCAATTTAACACGGAGGTTTTTTTAGGAAACCAGGAAAAGGTGTCTTCTTACTTTCTCAGCTTCTTTTTTTCCGTATTTCGCCCATAGAAGAAATAGATGGCTCCCGTAGAAATAATCATGAGAATCACGGAATAGATAAACATTAACGCCTTTGCATCACCAATGCTTGTCTCTTCTGTTGCCGTCTTGATAACAATCCCCAATGGTTTGTAGGCGGGATGATACAGAAACACGGAAAGATCATAGTTCCCTAAAAGATTATTGAACGTAAGCACAATAACCGCGAGGACCGTCGGCAGCAGGACCGGCAGGACAACCTTGCGAAAAGCATAGAATCGACTGGCGCCCATGCTTTTAGCCGCATCCTCTAGAGATGCATCCAAACTGAAAAAGGCCGCTTTAAGCATCCTCAGCGAAAACGGGAGAGATACGATAATATAGGCAAACAGCATAAGAAGAGGCGATCCGACAAGAATCTGATTACCCATAATTGGCTTGGGCAGATCATAGGTCAGGATCAGGCTCATGGCAATCAGCGTAGCCGGCAGCAGCCAGGGAATAAGCAGGGAAAATTCCAGAAGCGTCCCCACCTTTCTGTTCCCTTTGTGGATAATCCGTGAGGCCATAAGACAGATAGTTGTCACAATTACTGCTGCCGCCATGGAATAGACAATACTTACCAGATAGGGATCAAGTGCACCCCTTCGAGTAAACAGCATGATATAATTGCTTAAGGAAAAATTCCCGAGAGAAAGATCGACAGTGTTGATGGCTACGGTGTTGGTAAAGGAGAAAATTATCACTAACACCATAGGCGTTACATACACGGTAAACAGGATATAGGATACAGCATGCATCAGCACACGTACCGGCTTTGAGGCGATTTTCTGCTTCAGAATCTTTGTAGGTGTTTTTGAAATTGAGATATAGTTCCCGCCCTTTTCCACCCTATTCATAATGATCAGCAGAATGAGGGTGGAAAGACCAAGAATGATAGCCATAAGCGCCGCAATTTCCCGGGATGTCGGAGACTTTGAAAATTGGAGAATCATGGGGTTGATAGTCTGAAAACCCTTGCCTCCCACAACAATCGGAGCGGAAATAGCACTCAGCCCCGTCAGAAAGGTCAAAATCGTAACCGAGAAAAACGTCGGTTTCAGAACCGGAAGAACTACCGTCCTGAGAATTCGCAGCTGCGATGCTCCCATATTCCTGGCAGCCTCGATCGTTCCATAATCAATATTGCGGATGGCGTTGGTAAGAAATATCATATGGTTCGATGTGCAGGCGAAGGTCATAATAAAGAGAACCGCAGAATATCCGGTAAACCATTCGGCTTTGTAATCTGGAAATATACCGGATAAGGCTTTCACCAGAAAGCCGTTGGAACTGTAGAGAAACTGATATCCGGCAACAAGGACTATGCCGCTGTACACCAGGGTAGACATAAACCCGACCTTCAAAATCCTAGCACCCCGTATATCAAAGTATTCGGTTACCAGAACAATAAACGTCCCGACAAGATTCACGGTAACAACCATAGAGAATGCCAGCAGGAAGCTATTTCGAAAACTCATCATGGCTCTCTTTGATGAAAAGAGTTTTGAGAAATTTTCAAACGATACCTGTCCACCCTTGACAAAGGTGTTGATGAGCAGGCTGATATTGGGATAGATCAGAAACGCAACAATGAACCAGGCAAGAAAAAGATAGATAATGAGAGCAGCGGGGTTGAATCTTTTCAGAAAGCTATTGTGTGTGCTCATGCTGCATCCCCTAAAATTGCTTGATATCTTCGGGGTTGATAAACAGGTCAACGGTATCCCCTACAGCACCCGGTTCTGCTCCAATATTCCTTTCCAGCCCCTTCAAAATCTCACCATCCACATCATAGAAATATTTCGTGAATATCCCGTTGTATTCCCTGTCAATAACGCTCCCTCTCAGCTTCACATACTTCGGACCGGGATTCGCGATTCCTGTCAGAATCCGTTCAATCCGCAGATAGGCAGGTTTATCCCGATCAAACTTCTTTTCGGACTGCCCGTTAATACTGTCGATAGTCCGCCCGGTGCAGGTATTGATATCTCCGATAAAATCACAGACAAAACACGAGTTTGATTCATTATATATTTCGAAGGGAGTTCCCACCTGCTCAAGATGGCCTTTATTGAAGACAGCAATCCGATCAGACAGCGTCAAGGCCTCCTCCTGATCATGGGTCACATAGATAGTCGTTATTCCCAAATCCCGCTGGAGTATTTTCAGCTCATGGCGCAGCTGTCCTCTCAGTTTCGCATCCAGATTGGATAGCGGCTCATCTAGGCAGAGAATGGCGGGTTTAAGAATCATCGCCCGGGCTATAGCTACCCGCTGCTGCTGCCCGCCTGACAACTCGGAGACATTCTTATACAGCTGCTCCTCGCCCAGCTCAACTTTGCGCGTTATTTCCAACACCATATCTCGGATTTCGCTCTTTCCCAGCTTCTTGACCTTCAGCCCGAAAGCAATATTGTCATACACATTCATGGTCGGGAACAATGCGTAACTCTGAAAAACGATGCCGATATTTCTCTTCTCAGTCGGAACATCATTGATTATCTGTCCATTGACCTTGATTGCCCCAGAAGAAACATCAACAAACCCGGCAAGACTCCTGAGGATCGTCGTTTTCCCGCAGCCGGATGGGCCTAGCAGAGTAAAGAACTCACCTTCGTTGATTACCATTGTAAAATCATGCATTGCCGTAAAGTCACCATACTTAATGACCACGTCTTCAAACTGTATCATCGCTGCTCCTCAGCTGGTGTGCGAAAAAGCAGGCCTCCCCATTCAGGAATCGATGAAGCAGCCCGCCCCTTGCTTTATTATTTACCCGGCTTCTGTGTTATTCAACAAACTCGAGTTCAATTTTCTCAACCCAGTTATCGACATACTTAAGAACAAACGCCCAGTCAATATATTGCGCCTTGGTTAAATAGTTATCAAGAGCTACCGCATCCGGCAGGGCAGATTTCATGGCTTCTGAATTAGCCGGAGAGGTCCCGAATTTCTGAGCCCATGCAGCCTGCACTTCGGCAGTACCAAACCACTCGACAAACGCTTTTGCAGCCACAGGATGTTTTGTTTTCGCCATGATTCCGACCTGTTCTACCACGAAGGGAACGCCGACCTCGGGATTCATGACACCCAGAGTGGTATTGTAAGTATTCTGCTTTTCGACTACTCCGCTCCCCCACAGCATGGTCATGGGAATCTTGTTGTTTATCAGGTTCAGAATGTAGTCTTCCCCTTCGGCATTCATATAGCCATGCTGAATGTACTGCTTAATCTCCTCCCAGCCTTCCGCTGAAATGCCGTACTCTCCATTATCGTCACGATACCGCATGGCAATGCTTGCAAGAACGGTACGGGAAGTCCCACCGCCAAGTCCGAATATGTTATATTTGCCCTGAAAGGCAGGATTCTGCCAGAGTTCCGGCCAATCCTTCGGGGCATCGGCTTCGGAATAGATTTCAGGATTATAAACCAGTACAATTGCCTGCTTAACTATTCCATGATAATACCCATCCGCGTCTTTCATGGCACTGTCAACCTGAGCTGCCCAGGCCGGGGTATAGGACATCAGCATATCCTGGTTTTTGAACTCTGCAAAGTTAAGCATATTCAGACCAAACACGACATCGGCAACCGGACTGTTCTTTTCCGCTATGGCGCGGTTGAAAATGTCGCCGCCCCCGCCTTCAACAACGGTTATGCTGAATCCGTTTTCCGCAGCCAGATCAGTCAGCCACTGGTCCCGGCCGTTCGAACCCGAGTTGGTATAAATCACGAGCTTATCAGATTTGCTCCCTCCCTCCTCGCCAGCTGCTCCCTCCTGAGAACCTGCTGCAAAAAGGGCCAGACTTGCCATCAGGCAGAACACCAACATGATTACAATTTTCTTCTTCATTTTTTCTCTCCTTCCTTCAGTTCTTCTCAAATATATAAAACAGGTTATTCACCTGATTCCCGCGTCTTTCTATCCTTCGCTTCTACCTGATTCCTGCTTCTACCTGCCCCCCCGCTTCTGCCTCCCGGAAAATTCTCCCGCAGATATCTGTCCAGCATCGGGGTCCAATCCGTCTGCAGGACATTGAAACCCATATCAATGAGCTTCCCCCACCCCTTGTCAGGATGATCGAGCATAGCCAGATCATCTCCGATTCCAGCACTCAGGCAGTATCCTTTGCCTAAGGTAATGGCGTTTACCCACAAAAAATACCCTTCACTCTTCAATGCGTTTAGAAAGTTTTCAGAGATATGGGACTGCTTCAGATCTGTAAAAATAATCTCAAACCCGACAATATTCAGCCCCGCATACGACATTGCCCTATCAACATCCGCTTCACTCAGCACTAAGGGCACAAACATAAAGTCACTATCATGCCTGCTGACCATATCGAGAAACGCCTGATCGCTCTTCCCCTTGATCAGCAGCTGCTCCTCCATATTCAAAGTTTTCAGCTTGTCAAGGAGATCAGTCTCGAGCAAATCGCATTTATCCACATTTATCAGAACGTCCGTCGACCGCAGAATCTCCATCATCTCATCCATCGTCGCCACTCTGAACTCGGATTCAATATGAGCACTGTTCCAGAGATAGAGCTCCTTGATTTCACGGGCATACATCTGATCGATCTTCTTATCCACACAAAGATGCCGGGGTTCCAGATCCTGATGAAAGATGAAGAATTCCCCATCCTTCGATCGGGAAACATCAAGTTCTACAATATCGGCTCCCATATTGATGGCATTTCTCATGGCATTCGGAGAGTTCAGGATGATATTTCCGCCGCCGAATCCCTGATGGGCCGCGATCAGGATTTTCTTTTCAGAAAGCTTTTTCTTAAGTAATGCTGCATGCTTCATATTTCTATCCGTATTTTTTTTCAAGGTAATCCAAGCATAATCCCATTATTGGTACGTGTCAATATTTTATTTGTCAATCTTTGGTTCGTTCCATTAATATTTGAATTAGATATTGAATTTACCCAGCCTCATGGTATACTCTTACATTGAAAGTATAAAAAACGCTTCAGGAGTCTGCATGCCAACGATTAAAGATATCGCAAAAGTAGCCGGGGTTTCACATGGCACGGTATCCAACGTTCTGAACAACCGGGGAAACGTCAGTTCTAGAAAAATTGAACTCGTCGAGCAAGCGGCTCTCAAGATGGGATATAACATTAACAGAAGTGCCAAGCAGCTGCGGAAAGGCACTTCGGATGAAATTGATATAGTCATTCCCGATAATGAAATATCACGTTACCGAGACCTCAGCAATACTGTTTCCCGCTATGCGGAAGAGATTGGATTCTCTTTTAATCTCTACATCAGCGAAGGGGTGCCGCTCAAGGAGAAGGAGACCATAAAACGGCTTCTCTCCAATAAGGCTCATACCATAGTCATCATCTCCTGTCTGAACAAGGATGATGATTTTTACGCGAATCTCAACTTCGGGGATACCCGTTTTGTCTTTGCTGAAAGAAGAGTGAACTGCGGCAGCAATCCATTCTCCTTTTACTCGTACGACCCCGTCACTATTGGAGAAAACATTGCCAGCTATATCCGCGGCAACGGATTTCACAACATTGTCTATTTTTCAAGCCGGAAAATATACTCCTTCGAAAATGATATATATCAGGTTCTCCTCCAGAACTTTGACAATCCTGAGTACGCGATAGTAGAATACAGCTGCGATACGAACCTGAATATACAGACTGCTTTCAGTATAGTCTTTTCGGAATATGATTATGACGTCATTGTCACGACCTCTAAGGAAAAGGCGGAAATCCTCAACCGCATCATAGAATTGAGTCGGAATGGAAAGAAATTTGAGATAATCACCCTTACTTCTTCGGAGATTCTCCACCACTCCCCGTTTGCGGAATGTGAGCTGGATTACAGAAATTTTGGAAGGCAGATTGTACAGAGCATACAACAGGATCGGGAGAATACGGAGCATATTACTGCTGCTCAACCGCTTTCCAACCGCAGGCAGGTTTCTGTACAAAAAACAGCAGCCATAACCATCGCCAGCATCAGGGGGAAGTCTTCAGATGCCCTAAGCCACATATCCCGCCTCATTGAAGCGTCAACGGGAATCCGAGTACACATTATACCGTATGAGTACAGCGCCCTGTTCAACCTGCTGGAAGAGCGAAAGCTTGATAAAGGCATTGACCTTATCCGAATTGACATGGCCTGGATAAACAGTTTCGCCGAAGAACTCTTTATGCCGCTCGATGCCGTCGACTTCGACTTCACCCCCATCTTCAACAGCTTTATTGAAGGAATTGAAGATGCTTATTCGAAGGTGCAGGGGCGGCGCTACACCTTCCCTTTCGACCCAAGTATTCTTCTTCTTTTTTATCGTAAGGATCTATTTGAAAATGCCATCAACTCGCGTCTCTTCTACGAACAGAATCACTCCGAACTGACCCCCCCGAACAACTTTTATCAGTACAATCAAATTGCATCCTTTTTTACTAAAGCAAACAATGCCCGGTCTGAGACAACCTTTGGCACGACTTCTACATTAAACTCACCCCAAAGTATTGCCTGTCAGTTTCTCCCCATCTACTACAGTCTGGGAGGAACCCTGTTCAATAAGGAGACCTTGTTTCTCAATGCGGATCTCCTGAAAAAAGCCATGGAGATTAATCTTGAAATTCTCGAACACTCACAGTTTTCAAATGAATCATTCTGGAGTGATTCCATCCGCCGCTTTGCCTCAGGGGATGCGGCAATGAGCATAACTTTTTCAAACCGGACCTCAAATCTGATAAACAGCAAGGTTTCCAATGTTCTTGGCATGTACGACTTCAAGACCCTGCCGGGCGAGGAACAGATGATAGGGGGCGGTGTTCTTGGAATCTCCCGTACTTCCGACAAAACAGCAGCAGTCTGTCAATTTCTGAAAGAGTTTTATTCTGAAAAAATGTCAATTCTGTTTGCTTACCTCTGCGGATCTTCCAGTAGTAGATACGTATACGAAAACGAAGCGGTCTCAACCCTCTATCCCTGGATGAAATTTGTTCAGAGAAATCTTAAAAAGGGGAAACGAAGGTTCAGCATCGATAACTATAACGAGCTTGACTTCGAATATTCGCTTGGTTCCGCTCTTAATTTACTGTTTCATAAACAGATCTCCCTGGATGAGTGCGTTTACAGCATCATGACAAAACTCCCCTCACCGGGCAACAGCCGGTAATGTCTGAACCAAGTTTTTTGTATGGTAAGCGACCTACGCTCGGCTGCACCACCTGGTACCGCAGTTCCCGCAGTTCGAGAGGTGTTTAAAAGTATCACGGGAGACTGTGGGAGTGAATTCATGGATTATGAGAGTCTGGAGCGCTCTTGTCGGGGAAAGGCGCCATGTACTGCTTTCTATTTTGCCCATCCCTACCGGTCGAGTGATCGGGGCTCTATTGAACAGGCAAATGGTATGATTCGGCGCTTCTTTCCGAAAAAATTGGATGAATACCTATCTTAGAAAGATTCTGGATGAGCTTACAGCACAGATACTAATTCAGAAGGAACTTGAGGAGGATTTTTCCTTTCCCTAAGCTAATTCTTGATAACAGTGATTTGTTTCACCTAAATGCGACATTTTACTTTACAGGAAGCGAATAGATGACGTTCAGGTCACTTTCTATAGATTCTGAAGAATTTATTGTTGAATGCGATATTCACTTCATCGTCCATTTTCATACCGTGAATAATTCCATGGGTATTTGAGTGGATAATAGTTAAAAAGGTCCCATCGAATTCCACTTTCAATTCTGTAATCGAACCGAGAAAAGAGCTTACATCCAGACGACCGTAAAACCCCGTTTTTTCCGTACTTACATCGATAGCTTCCGGTTTTATGCTGAGGCTTACCTCTTCCCCTTCTGCCAGACCACTTTCAACCCTGTTTTTATCAATTTCGATAGTCCTGCCCTGCAGGGAAACAGTGATCGTATCTTCACCCACTTCATCCACCTGCGCATCGAGAAAATTTGCATTGCCTATAAAATCTGCCACGAAAGAACTTTGAGGATTGTTATAGATCTCAATCGGGGACCCGACCTGCACAATTTTTCCCCGATTCATTATCACAATTCTGTCCGACATACTCAGCGCTTCGGACTGATCATGCGTCACATACAATGCCGTGATTCCCAGCAGCTGCTGAACTCTTTTGATTTCATTTCTTGTTTGAATCCGCAGCTTTGCATCCAGGTTTGACAGCGGTTCATCAAAAAGAATAATTTCCGGTTTCAGAACAATTGCACGGGCCAGTGCCACCCTCTGCTGCTGTCCTCCTGACAGTTCTCCCGGATATCTGTCTTCCAGACCAACCAGATTCACCATCTGGCATGCCATAGCGACATCGTTTCTGATGACATCTCTAGATAGTTTCTTGATTTTCAACCCATACGCGATATTCTCGAATATTGTCAGATGTGGAAAGAGCGCATAACTCTGAAATACCATGGGCATATTGCGATTAAAAGCCGCCACATTGTTAATGAACTTCCCGTCCAAAATTATATCTCCGGTATTCTGGACTTCGAATCCGGCCACCATTCTTAAAGTCGTGGTCTTTCCGCAACCGGAGGGTCCCAGCAAGGTTACGAATTCTCCTTTATGTATGGTCAAGGATATATCATCAACAGCGGTCACCACCGTACCCCGTCCATCGTTGAACTGTTTAGTCAGATTTTTCAACTGTAAATACGTTTCACCACTCATCGGAGATCTCCTCTATTTAGTCGTTCCAAAAATTTGTGATTGATTCAATCCGGTTATTTTCATTATGAGAAACACGAATCCCATGATTATGACGATAAGTGCAAATGACATTACCGATGCCACTCCAAGACGCATAATTTCCGTCTGTGCCAGCACAAGCACTGTCATGTGATTCCATCGTGCGGAAACCAGAAAAATAATTGCGCTTATGGCAGTCATGCTTCTGATAAACGAAAATGTCATACCCGCAAAGAAAGCCGGTTTGATCAAGGGTAGTGTCACTTTTCTGAAAGTATAGGAACTCGTGCCGCCCAGATTCGTGGAGGATTCCTCAATTTCATTTGAAATCTGCTTCAGGGCTGCAATTCCCCCTTCCACGCCTATAGGCATATTTCTGAAGACATACACCGCGATCAGGATGAATGCCGTTCCGGACAGACTGAATGGAGGCTTGTTGAATGCGAGAATATAGCCGATCCCGACAGCAGTTCCCGGAATAGCATAACTGAGCATGGAAAGAAATTCCAGAAAGTGTTTTCCCGGAAAACTCTTTCTGACTACGATATATGCGGTAAACATACCTAAGATTGCAGTCAGGGGGGTCGAAATCAGAGCCAGAATCAGAGTATTCTTCATTGTCCTGAGTCCGACATCAAAACTGTATGCGAAATGCTTCAGGGTGAAACTCCAGTCAACTCCCCATAATTTTATAAAGCTGCCGGATATTATGGTCAGATAGAGCATGCATACGAATAATGAAACCAGCAGACAGAAGACAAACAGTATGACAGTTGTCCGCCGGGTGACTGAAGTCACACCCCGTCTCGAGGATTTTCCGGTTATGGTAGTGTAGGTCTTGTTTTTCATTATGTATTTCTGAATAAAGAAAACACCGATAGTGGGCACCAGCAGTAGTATGGCCAGAGCAGTACCCCGGGGCAGATTCCCCATGCCCGTAAATTCAAGATAAGCCT
>JADHUD010000041.1 GCA_016784705.1 Spirochaetia bacterium
ATTTCCCCGGATTACGGTTTTCTTCTCTACCCGCAGCTGAAGTAGGACGGATGGTTTTGAAAATCACTGGTGTTCTGCAGGATCACTTTGGCGGAGATCTGGAGCAGGTTCTGCTGCTGTGCGGCCGATTGTACCAAGTACAGGCGAACCGGAGTTGGCATATGAGTGAGGAAGATGAGCCGTTACGGCTTATGCGAAAACGCTATGGATTAACCTGGGAGGTGTGAGCGCATGGCAAAGAAGATCAGTAACGTATTAACCGCATATGGGAAGAAGGTAGCGGAAATAGGGGTAGCGATTGAGATTACGCCACAGATGGTGCCGCGGAAGGCTATTACGCGGTTCATGAAGTTAGTAGCGATCAATGTGGATGACCCGAGAAACCAGAACATGACCCGCTACAGTCTTGGTCAGATTCTGGCGATGGCATTTTTTGCCGTGTTAGGCGGAGAGTTGACCTTTATGGATATGGAAGATTTCTGTAAAGAACACCGCAAATTTCTTAAAAAAGTTCTCTTGCTCCCTGACGAGCGCACGCCCTGCCACGATACCTTTAGCAGGGTATTCTCAGCGATTAAGATGGATCAGTTGGAGCAGGTAACGGTAGCGGTTATACTCGAACGGCTCGGTGACCTGCGTAAAGCACTCAAGATTGATGATGGGGGCATGAGACATCTGAGTGTGGACGGAAAAGTGCTTCGCGGTAGCGGGCGAAAGCGAGGTACTGATGAAGAGGTTCCTGATGCACAGGCCCTGCATATATTCAGCAATACCGAAGGAGTATGTATAGCGACCGAGCTTATCGCTGAAAAGACCAATGAGATTCCTGTAGCCCAACGGCTGTTGGGTACACTTGATCTGCGTAACACGTTAGTAAGCTTTGATGCACTGCATACCCAGAAGCAGACTGTCGCCATTATCCGTGAAGGAAAGGGGCATTATGTGGGAGCACTGAAGGGAAATCAACAATTTCTTGAACAGGAGGCCTCCCTGTTTTTTACCGAAAAGGATACCCTGCGAATGCGGGATAATCCCACTCAATATTATGAAACTCTGGAGAAAGCACACAATCAGGTTGAGAAGAGATCCTTCTATCTTGCGAAGGTGAACAATAAAACGAACAATGTATTTGTAAATTGGGCAGGACTAAAGAGCATTATCTGCTACCAGAAGCACATGTATAACGTAGTAAGCGGCAAGGAGACGACTGAGATACGGTATTATATCACCAGTTTATCTGATGTTGCAGTGTGTGCAGAAGGTATTAGAGGACACTGGGGAATTTTATGCGAAATTTATTTTAATGTGAAGGAACTGGGAGAAACTGCATTACAGACCTTTGAAATACAGGTAGCCTGATTCTTTTTTCGCATTAAAAATTTCATGTAATACTGTAGATGGTCCCAAGGAGGGGCTTTCTATGGAACATGGATCTTATGAAAAAGCCTTAAAATATTTTGTTGCAGAAGTTGGCGAAACGACGGCTTCACGAATCAGTTCAAAAGCAATGGACTTCAAAAGAATGCTTGATGAAAAAGAGTTAGAATACACTCTAGAAAATGTCAGTAGTATACTAAAACTACTTTTGGAATCTGAAGAAACAAAGAAAAGTTTTTTTGAGCATCGCAAAATTCAATTCAAAATTGCCCGGAAAGTGTTTGACGAGACAGAAGTACGCGAAAAGCTGTTTTTACACTCCCATAACACAGCCTTGCCAACCTGGAGCCGTGAGGTCATTGAGAAAACCATTTCACTTAAACCTGATATGGACAACAAACTTTCAAGTTACATCAGATGTAATCTCAGTCTTTTCTTTGGACAGCTTCTAAATTATACGCCGTGTGATTCACTTTCCGAAATATCAATGCTCTTGTTACGAGACTTTCTCAGAGAAAACAGCAATTATTCTCCGCATTACCTTTTCTGGCGTTACTATGCTCACCAACAAGTTAGGCAGTATATATTTATTGAGAAGATGCATGATGTCAGGATTGCCCAGAATCTGTTATTCTCTATCGATTTTACTGTTGATTTTATGAGCTTCCCAAGAGAATACTCAGTAGAGGAATTCTCTATAGCAAGTAGAAATATTATCATTGACATGCAAAATGATGGATACTCTAAGCATTCAATACCTGAGCCACAAAGAGCCTTCAATGCTTTTGGTTTGTTTCTTGAAGCAAACCAACTCTGGTATTCAAAAGAACTTGTCCATGTATGGGCGTTGGAAATGAGCAGAAGATTCAAAATCCGTATGAAAACTCAAGAATGCTATCTACTTCTTGCAAATACATATATGGAAGGACAGATGGATGTCAGGCTACTTCGGGAAAATAGTAAAGAAAAACAAGGGTTTCCTGAGTGGTTCCAGAAAACAGTACAGGGGTATCTAGCCGAACGTGTTCAAGATGGGTTTGAAAAAAGGACCCTTGCAATGGACAGGTGTTGTCTCATGCGTTTAATAAAATTCTTGAATCTGCTGAATATCAAATCGTTCGAATCTATTACGCCTGAGATTGTCAAAGAATTCAATTTGCAAGATATGGATCATAAAACACCAGAGGCGAAAAATGCTTATAATACTCGGATTAGAGGATTTCTAAGGTATCTTGAAAGAACAAAAATCATAACATCCCGTTTAGCTAATGCGCTTCCTTGTAGTGCTGCAATTAGCATTCGACCCGTTCAAATTCTCAGTGCTGAAGAAGATGATCTGCTGAAAAGTGCAATGAATGCAAGAGATGGCTCCCGCACCATCCTCAGAGATATTGCAATAGTAAAACTGGAACGCTTCCTCGGTTTGAGAATTTCAGATGCTTCATCACTCAGGTTTCAGAATATTGATATTCCACATATGGAAATCCATCTTGTACAGAAAAAGACGCATAAGCAGTTGATTCTGCCATTGCCAAATACGATACTTAATAGCATTGTGCGATATATTGAAAACGAACGTCCAGATATTGAGAGCGAGTATATTTTCCTTACATCACGGCATCCGTTCAAGCAATTACAAAGTGTAAGCATTCCGCTTTTGGAACATCTATTTGGTGAAAGAGTTCATCGCAAAAATCATATTCTGCGCAAAACCCTGGCAACTGAAATGCTCCGCTCGGAAGCCTCTGTATCAATAATAGCTGACACGCTTGGCCATTCATCAAATGACAATGTGGCAAAATACCTAGACACGAATGACAAGGCGATGCAACTCTGCTGTCTCTCCCTTAACGGTATTGAATATACAGGAGAGTTGTTATGAAAAAGCTAAAAGAAAAAGAATTCAAATCAAAACTAGCTCCTTACATTAACGGTCTCGTCGACGAGAAGCGCAAGCTTGGGTACTCATACAATAATGAACTCCTTTCCCTTTGGAGGTTCGACCGATTTCTTTACAACTCGCAATATGATACTGGAATTCTTGATAAGGGTATCATGGATACATGGTTTGAAATTGAATCTTCTGAATGTATAAATTCCCGAAAATATAGAATTGATGCAACAATCATGCTTGCAAAGTATATGATTTCTTTAGGGGTAAATGCATATTTCCCAAAACCTATCAAGAAGCAGCCTCGCCCTATACCGTATTTCCCAGATAGAAAGGATTTGAACAAGCTGTTTTCTATTGTGGATTCCTGGGTTTGTAAGCCACAGGGTCGATATTCGCATATTTCGCTTGAATATCCGCTCATTCTTCGAATGTGCTACTGTCTTGGATTACGAGTAAGCGAGTGTACAAATTTAGAATGCCACGATATCGATTGGGATAGAAAAAGAATTCTCATTACTCACTCAAAAGGTGATAAATATCGCTATGTTTACATTGCTGATGATCTTTTTATGCTCATTGAAAAATACCATGTCCAAATGGAAAGATTATTTAAGGACAGAACTTGGTTTTTCCCTGGAGAAAATGATTCAACTCCGATTTCAAGTAGAACTACTTCAAAGCATTTCAGAAATAGCTGGCGACAGTTGCAGGGAAGAAAACCTAATGCAGACGATGGCAAATGGCCAACTATCCATACTTTGCGAAATTGTTTTGTGATTCATCTCATCACAAAATGGGTTGAGGAAGGCCGTGATTTGGACACTATGATTCCGTACCTTTGCAGGCATCTGGGACATAGTGGAATTCAAGAGTCTTATTATTACTTTCATCAAATTGACAAGCAGTTTCCTGCTCTGCAAAAGTTCTTCAACGCCACAGGAAAACTGCCAAAGGAGGTTTATGACTATGAAAAAAACTGAGAAGGGCCCTTTGTTTTTTTTCTGCACATTTGATTATATTAACTCTTACCTTCCTAATTCAGGTATGAGCCGTTACACTATTTTATCTTACTCCATGGCTTTGACACTATTTCGGAAGTTTGCCTACTCGGAGCTAAAAATCTCCTGTGTTGATTTAAAGTTTTCCCAATGTACAAGGGAATGTCTGTATTCCTTCATAAAATGGTTAGAAGAGAAGCGTGGCAACTGCCCGAGTAGTAGGAATCTTCGATTAGCTGAAATAAAAGCATATGTTGAATATGCTGCGGACATCGATATTTCCTTGATTCCAATCCTAAACGAAGTTATGACAGTTCGATCTTGCCATACAGAAAGTTCTATTCGAGAAATCCTGTCTACAAACAATATGGAAATAATTGTTCGCTCAACTCCAAACACAAAAAAAGGATATCGCGACAAGACCATTATTCTCTTCCAATATGAAACCGCTTGCCGTATCTCAGAAGTACTGTCTGTAACCGTGAATGATCTTTTCCTGGATGCAGAAGTACCATTTGTTAAACTGCACGGCAAAGGAAAAAAAGAACGTATTGTGCCGCTTTCGGATAACATGGTCTATTGCCTTCGTAACTATCTTGATACGTTTCATGAAGGCAATAGCGTTCAGGCTACCACTCTTTTCTATTCTGTCAGAGACGGAGTTTTCTGCAAGATTGGTGTACGGACTGTCCAGATTTTCCTTCAGAAGTATGCAGATAAAGCAAGAAAAACTGACAACACAATTCCACAAAACGTGTACACCCATATGCTCAGAAGAAGTAAGGCTACCGAATTGTATCAAAGTGGGATGAGCCTTGAACTGGTTTCTGGAATTTTAGGGCACGAGCAAATTGAGACGACGAGGGTGTATGCCAAAGGATCAGTAGAAATGATGAAGTCTGCAATTGAAAAAACATCTCTCAAAGATTATTCCGGTGAAAAACCTGAATGGCTGGGCAAAGAAGACTTACTGGCAAAATACTTTGGAATTTAATGCGAAAAAAGAATCAGGCTACCTGTATTTCAAAGGTCTGTAATGCAGTTTCTCCCAGTTCCTTCACATTAAAATAAATTTCGCATAAAATTCCTAACGCGAAATTTCGCGTTAGGAATTGAGAATCAGCTGCATTGGCATCTTGATGTGCTGTTGGGAGAAGATGCGAACATGACTACCGATCGTGTGGCGTTGGGAAATCTTGGACTGATCAAGAAAATGGTTTTATCGTTGTACAAACTGGTACAGCCCATGCTAAAAAAAGGTACCAGTATAAGAAGAACTCGTAAGAAGTTTGGTCGGGACTTTAAGTCCGCACTGGCGATGTTGTTGAGCCTGGATGAAAAGACTATACGTGAAGCGTTGGAGAAGGCAACGGCAAAAAAGTAGTGCTCTCAAGGCAGCAATAAAAATATTTCTTATCTCTTTTATACCGTAACGACCCTAGTCGGGACACTGCGGTTGTTCGCTTTTGCTATGAGCCTTGCCACTGCGCAAATTACCTCGTAAAATTCAATATTTCACGTTAATCAGCACATTCATACCGTGGATGTTTCGTCAAGATGCTCATCTCTCATTGAAAAGAGAAATTGATGCGTTTGTCCTGCTGATTTCGTTCTTCTATGTTCAAATATCCTGATTTCTGATATAATTGTGTTGTAAAATATACGAAAAGGAGCTGAAAATGGAGCTTAAAGATCTCAGGGTAAATGGAAACAGGCTGATAGAGGCAATTGAAGCCTCTGCTAAAATAGGGGCTACTGCTAATGGTGGGCTGGAACGTTGTGCTGCAACAGATGAAGATAAAGCAGGTCGTGAGTTGCTGATGAAGTGGTTTGAAGAGTGCGGCTGTAAAGTTACTATTGATGAAATGGGAAATATGTTTGCAGTGAAACCTGGAAAAAACAGGAATCTGGGAGCAGTCCTGACCGGATCACATTTTGATACACAAAAACCCGGTGGCCGGTTTGATGGAGTATTGGGAGTTGTCGGCGGGATAGAGGTTCTCCGTATTCTTGTTGAAAACAATATTGAGTTGGAACGTGATTTTATTGTTGCAAACTGGACAAACGAAGAGGGAGGATGGTTTTCTCCTGCTTGTATGGGTTCCGGTGTCTGGGTAGGGAACATTACAAAGGAGTGGGCTTACAGCAGAATGGATCGTGACGGGCTGACCCGGTTTGGTGAAGAGATCGAAAGAATTGGTTATAAAGGAGATTTTCCTGCTGATCATAAGAGATGGAATGTTGAGGCGGCGTATGAGCTGCATATAGAACAGGGCCCCCAATTATATAGAGAAAAAATTCAGATTGGTGCTCCGAAAGGAATTCTTTGTCTGCATTGGTATGATATCAATCTTAAGGGAACAGCCAATCAAGTCGGACCTACCCCTATGATTGGAAGAAATGATGCATTATTAGCTTTTTCAGAGATGAATATAGTGGTTAATAAAGTTGCTCATCAAATGGGAAATATGGTAGCTACAGTCGGCGAAATTCAAAATTACCCCAATTCCCGAAACATCATTTCCGATGGTGTTCATTTTACTGTGGATATTAGATCGTGGGATGATGATCATGCTGTTAAGGCATGGGAGATGATGAAACGTGAATTTGAAGTAATAGCCGCAAGAAGAGGCTGCCCGATTACTACTGAAGAGACTTGGAAGGTTGAACATGCTCCATTTGATAAGGTGCTTTTTGAACGTGTTCTGGAGACGGCCGAAGAGTTGGGGTACAGTACCCGTAGAATGATATCAGGTGCCGGTCATGATATGAGTGAAGTCAATCAGATAACAAGAGGTGCTATGATTTTTGTTCCCAGCATAAATGGACGCAGCCACGTTGAAGTTGAGGATACTCCTTATGAAGATTGTGAGAGAGGGGTAAATGTTCTCCTGCAATGTATTCTGAAAACAGCAAACGAAATATAATATTTCAATTGAGGCAGACAAATATAAAGTCTGCCTCAATTTCACAAACTCAAATAATGTATTGAATTCTTTTCAATCAGTCAGCTTCAGTCAACTGTCAGTCAGCTTCCAAGAAAAATGTAGACAAAAGTTCCAATACAGTTTACTGTTTGCCTACAGTATGAATACATCAGTAACGTTAAAAAACTTATATTTCAGCTTCCCAATATATGACCAATCCGCAAAACGGGTTCTTTTTGAAAATACCTCCGCTGTTTTTCAGCATGGCATGGTTCATGCTGTTTATGGTCGGCCTGAAGCAGGAAAAACTACCTTAGGCAGAATAATGGCCGGTCTAGTTCCTGCATTTACCGGTGGTACTATTTCCGGATCGGTGCTGCTTGGGAAAGAAGATGTTCTTAAAACAAAAGGTTATGATCTGCTTGAACATATAGGGATGGTTTTTCAGGATCCTGATGAGCAAATACTTATGCCGTTTGTAGAGGATGAAATAGTTTTTCCACTTGAATCGCTCGGTATGAATCGCCCCAAAATACATGAGCGGCTTGAAGAAGAGTTGGCTTTTTGGGATCTTGAAGAACTGCGGAGTGTAAATCCGGGTAATTTATCCGGAGGAGAGAAAAAAAGAGTTCTTCTAGCAGTTTTGTGTGCAATAAACCCCTCAGTCTGGGTTCTGGATGAAACATTTGAGGAATTGGACGAGCAATGGCGGGAAACACTTATTCAGCGTGCAGTAGCTTCAGGGAAGACGATAATAATTCTTGCATCAAAACATATAGAACTTTTTGATATATATGTTGCAACCTGGAGCGTAATTACTGAAAACCAGATATTTCAGGGAAGTAAGGATCATGTTCTGCAGCTGCTGGGTGACAATTGGGAATATAAGAAACTACACCCCTCCATGCCCTATATATCACATTCTGTATACAATACTATGGAATTGCCTGTACTTTCAGTAAGGAATCTCTCTTACACCTATCCGGAAGGAAACTCTGACTTTACACTATTTGTTGATAAGCTTGATTTGTATAGCGGGAAGATCACAGCTTTCTATGGACCCAACGGTTCCGGAAAATCAACTTTAAGCAAATTACTCTGCGGTCTGCTGACTCCGAATCATGGAGAGATATTTTTCCCCGGGAATGGTGAGAAGAAAAAACATGCAGCTGCCGGCGCTTTACAGAAGACAACCGGCTATCTGTTTCAAAATCCTGATTATCAGATATTTCTCCCCTCGGTAAAAGAAGAACTGATGTACAGCCTGGTGCAGGCAGGAATAGATAAGGATGATGCTTATAGACAGGCAATAACCTGTGGAGAACTTTTTGGGCTTAAGAATCCGGAAGAGATACCTTCAATCATGAGTTATGGTGCAAGGAAACGTCTACAGGCAGCAGTATGTTATCTGTTGGATAGATCCTGCTATATTTTTGATGAAGCAGATTCAGGGATACTCCTGTCTGAATATATACGGATAATTGATTTATTTGTAAAGCGGGAAGCAAGTCTTATTCTTATAACTCATGACTTGAGACTGGCTGAAAAGCTGGCAGATACAATTATTGTGTTTCAGGATGGCCGGGCACAGGAGGGCTTTTTATGATTGAATCCTCCTATCACCCCGGAAAAACCTTTGTTCATACGTTTGATCCTAGGGCGAAATTATTTCTTTTAATTGTGTATACGACAGCAATGTTTCTTCCCTTCCAAATTGAAATCTTAGCTGTCTATGCTGCTGTCATGATTATCCTGGCATTTCCTGCTGCAGGAATACGGGATGCTTTTTCTCCTTTAAAAGTATTACTGCCATTAATAATACTTATTATCATACTGACTCCTCCGTTTTTCCGTGAGGGAGAGGTTCTTATTACCTATAATACATGGATAATTCTTACTGATTCAGGATTAATCCGGACTTGTGTATTATTATCCAGATTCATTGGAATTACCTATGTGTTTTTTGTTTTTTTCCGTGCAACTCCCCTTAATCAGGTTGTATTAACACTTCGATGGTATGGCCTGCCGATAAAAGCAGCTCTGATAATAAGTATGACATTCAGATTTATCCCAAATGTCACTTCAACTTATCATCGGGTATCCGATGCACATAAGCTTCGCGGCAGTTTTCAGTCAGGTATGTGGGGATGGTCCCGCTTGAAAGGTCTGGTACCAGTTCTTACCTCAGTTCTTATCCAAACTGTTAAAAGTATACCTGTCATGTCTATGAGCCTGGAGCACCGGGGATTTGGGCGGACTATCAGAAGAACTTCTTATCAACGTCTCCGTGGAGGAAGGAAGCTCTTTACCCATTTAACATTTTCCATTATTATAGCGCTCATGTTAATAGCACCGATTTTTCTTGTAAGATGATTGAGGCAATTTCAAAAATAGAATCAAAAATCGAAGATTTTTAGGAAATTGCCATTTGAAAGGATAAAAAATATGAAACAAAGATCAAGATTAGGTAGTGGAATTGCAGTTTCACCTGCATATCGTATTGTATCAATATCTATACTGACCGCAGTCACGGCAGTTTTCACACTGTTGATTCGTATTCCCATAGCTCCTACGCGCGGATATATAAATCTTGGTGATGTTGCTATATATTTTACCGCATTTACATTTGGTCCTGTTACTGCAGTGATAACAGCAGGATTAGGTACTGCAATTGCAGATCTTCTTTCAGGTTATGCACAATGGGCACCCATATCCTTATTTATTCATGGACTTCAGGGCTTCTTTGCCGGTTTAATTGTTAGAAGATCATTATTGATAATGCAGGAACGTCTTGAGAAAAATGAAACAGAAACTCCTTCAATCCCTTCAACCCCTTCCCCAAATAGATATAGGCTTTCGTTCCCGGTAATTTTACTTGCAGGTCTTGTGGGACTGATTATTATGACAGGTTTCTATTTTCTGGCAGGAGCCGCACTAGTCGGATTTGGTGCAGCAGCAGTTGAGATACCGGGGAATATTATTCAATGTGTTGTGGGTACCATCGGAGGTTTTCTGCTTACAAAGACGGTAATTAAAGCATATCCGCCTGTTAGGGATATGTTCTTATAGCACTTTATGGCGCCCTCTGCTCGAGGGCGCTTTTTAATGTTAACAAGGGGAGATATATGAAAGAATTTCGTATGGGATTATCATTTGATGATGTATTACTTGTGCCGGCAAAATCTGATTTCGTTCCCAGAGATACAAACCTGAATTCAAGAATTACCAGAAACATCACTATTAACATTCCGCTGATTAGTGCTGCAATGGATACAGTTACTGAAGCACGCCTTGCTATTGCACTTGCCCGTGAGGGTGGAATGGGTATAGTTCATAAAAACTTAACAATTCTTGAGCAGGTAAACGAAATCGACAAGGTGAAACGTTCTCAATCCGGGGTAATAACTGCTCCTATCTCTTTAAAGCCGGATAATACTGTTCAGGATGCTATTAATCTCATGGAACTATATCATATTTCCGGTATCCCGGTTGTTGATGAAGCTGGAAAATTAGCCGGAATTCTCACCAACAGAGATCTCAGGTTTCATACTGATTTCTCGATGCCGCTAGCAAAAGCGATGACAAAAGATAATCTTATTACTGCAGCTCCCGGTACCAGCCTGGACGAAGCCAGTAAGTTGCTGCATACCTATAGAATTGAAAAACTGCCCATAGTTGACTCTCATGGAATTCTGGTTGGACTGATAACCTTCAAAGATATTATAAAAGCTCGTGATTATCCAAACAGCTGTACAGATTCTTCCGGGAGATTACGGGTAGGGGCAGCTGTAAGTTCGGGAGGAGAATCTGAACTTGAACGTGCGCAGGCACTTATCAATGCAGATGTTGATCTTCTTGTTGTTGACAGTGCTCACGGGCATAACACTATGATAGCCCAGACAGTGAGAATACTTAAGAATCACTTTCCGGATATAGATATTATTGCCGGAAATATTGTTACTGCCGATGCAGCCGCCGAACTTATACAAGCAGGTGCTGATGCACTGAAAGTTGGAGTTGGTCCGGGTTCTATCTGCACAACCAGGGTAGTTGCCGGAGTTGGAGTCCCGCAGCTTACTGCAATTATGGATACTGTGGAGATTGCAGCCAGATCAGGAATTCCAGTTATTGCTGATGGCGGAATTAAATTCAGCGGAGATATTGTTAAAGCAATTGCAGCTGGTGCCCATGCAGTTATGATTGGAAACCTGTTTGCCGGAACAGCTGAAAGTCCAGGCTCGGTTATTTCTCATATGGGGAGAAGTTACAAAGTGCATCGGGGAATGGGTTCAGTGAAAGCTATGCAGAGAGGTAGTAAGTCGCGGTATATGCAGTTTGAAGAAGAGGCATCAAAACTTGTGCCTGAAGGAATTGAGGGAAGGGTTCCCTATCGGGGTCCTCTTGCAGACTATATCCACCAGTTACTTGGCGGGTTGCGTTCAGGAATGGGTTATTGCGGTTGCAGAACTATTCAGGAGTTACAGGAAAAAACCGAATTTATTCAGGTAACTCAATCTGGAATCACTGAAAGCCATCCACATGATATAACGATAACCGAGGAGCCATTAAATTATCAAATTACCCGTTAACGTTAAAACGAGAGAAAGAGGAATGCTTATATGATACCGCATGAACAGCTGATTGTAGTACTTGATTTCGGGGCTCAGTATAGCCAGCTGATTGCACGACGTGTTCGTGAAACGAAGGTTTACAGTAAAATAGTTCCATTTACTATACCTGCTGAAGAAATTCGAAAATTACATCCCAAAGGCATAATATTTAGCGGCGGCCCTGCCAGTGTTACATCTCAGGGATCACCAAGACCGGATCCGGAAATATTTACTCTGGGAATTCCCATTTTGGGAATTTGCTATGGACTTCAGGTCATAACGGTTATGAAAGGCGGAACCGTCACACGGCCTGATAAACGTGAGTATGGATGTGCTCAACTATCAATGCGAAAGAAATCCTCTTTACTTGAAGGTTTTCATGAAAATTCGCAGGTTTGGATGAGTCATGGTGATTCAGTTAAAACAATACCTGAGGGATTTACTGTTACCGCAGATACCGAAAATTGTTCTGCTGCAGTAGTGGAAAATAGCCGGGATAACCTTTATGGGGTTCAATTTCATCCTGAAGTAATTCATACAGAACAAGGAAACCAGTTAATCAGAAATTTTGTTCATTCAATTTGCGGAAGTACTTCTGATTGGGATATGGGATCATTTGTTGATCAGGCTGTTCAGGATATTAAAAAACAGGTTGGAGACAAAACGGTTCTCTGTGGACTTTCAGGAGGGGTGGATTCCAGCGTTGCCGCTGCGCTTATACATAAAGCAATCGGAGATCAGTTAGTCTGTGTATTTGTTAATAATGGATTACTTCGTAGAGGTGAAGCAGATCTTGTACTGAAGGTATTCCGTGATAATTTTCATATTCGCCTTCGGTATTCTGAGGCTGAAGAGTTGTTCCTCGATGCATTGAGAGGTGTATCAGAACCAGAACAAAAACGGAAAATTATTGGGAAAGTATTTATTGATGTATTTGAACGAGAGGCAAGAGCAGTAGGAGAAGTTGATTTTCTTGCTCAGGGGACCTTATACCCGGACGTTATTGAGAGCACTTCTGCAACAGGAGGACCCTCTGCTACAATCAAGAGCCATCATAATGTAGGAGGCCTGCCTGATGATCTCAGATTCGAACTTATTGAGCCGCTTAAAGAACTGTTCAAGGATGAAGTCCGTCTTCTCGGAAAAGAGCTGGGGCTGCCTGATGTTATT
>JADHUD010000042.1 GCA_016784705.1 Spirochaetia bacterium
ACGGTACGGGGTTATGGGTATAGGTTTGATCTCTGATCCTGTGAAAACTTTATAGCTTTAGAGGAAACCCTTTAAAATCCCCGTTTTGGCCATTATTAAGAAATCTTAATAATACCTCAATCTAAAACAAATAGACCTTTGCTATATTTCCCATAAGGAGACCTGTAAGGTTAATGCTCCTCCGGTGAAAAATTCCGGGAACAAAGCTATATTTTGGAGGTGCTAGATGAGCACATTAAGTAAAAGAACGATTCTGCTGGTACTGATATTCTCAGTAAGTTTTGGTTTGGTTTTTGCTGAAGGCCAGGCTGATATGTTTGATAATACTGATAATTCTTCTACAGGGATTATAGGTGATTCAGCAGTAATTGGGGATGATGGCATCGATGGCAGCGACGGAACTGATGATGAATCAACGTATGATTTCTCAGGCAGGATGAGACAAGGCAGGGGAAACGGAAACGATTCCTTTTCATTCAGGGGAGGCCGAAATGGCGAACTTAAGTATGCAGCTGCTCCGGGAGTGCTGGTAACAGATGTTTTTGTTGATAGTCCTGCTGATAATGCAGGGATACTTCGTGGCGATGTTATCGTATCTGTTGAAGGAATAGATGTCTCAACAATACAGGATATAATTCTGGCGATTGAAGGATATAAACATGGTGAAAACATCTCTTTGACTCTTCTTAGGGCTGAAAAAGAGATGAATATTAACCTGACTCTTGAGATGAGAGTTGGATATCCACTCATTGGTATTATGGGAGCTGGAGCCGGTATGAGAAATGGAATGGGTAATTTTGATAACTCTCCAATGCCCAGATCTGATATGCCGTTCATGGGCGAAAATATGAGGCCGGGATTTGGTCCGGGATACATGTTTGAAGATGAAAATGAAGATACTGATAATAATGGCTTTGATATGATGAATATTCCTGAAGCTGTTATTGAAGCGGTCATTTCCGGTAACACTGCTCTTATAACAGAGGTTGTTGAAGGAAGCCCGGCTGAAGCAGCTGGTGTATCTGCAAATATGATCGTAATTGCTATAGATGGTAAAAATCTCGAATCAGGGGATTTATCAGGAGCTGTGTTAACGTATGAAATTGGAGATACTGTTGAACTTACTTTAGCAGATATGACAGGTCTTTCCACGCTCTCAGTAGTGCTTGGAGATAATGCCGGAAATCCATTTCTGGGAGTTGCTTACCGGCCATTGGTATTTGGAGGTCAGGGTTTAAGAATGCCTTTTTCCATGCCGGGTCAGCAGGACGGGGTTTTTCAAAATAGACCCAATATGGTTATTCCAAAGATGAATAATAACTGAGCAAGTGACCAATTAGTCGAAATTTCAAAATAAAAGCTATTTGAAATTTCCTCTTACAATTGTGAAATGGAGTGATAGATGACTAAACTGAAATACGGCTCCATTTCACAATTAATTTGATGTAAAAAGCATTGTATCGGAGAACAGGATTATGCGGCCAATAAGAGAGAGCTTGAAAAATAAACTCATAATAAGTTATGTCGGCATCACTTTTTTGGCATTAGTCATGGTGGGGGTGATATTTTATGGGTTTATTCAGCGTTATGCGAGCCAGAAAGAGAATGAAGTGATTCAGGCTTCGGCTCAGCAAGTTGCGACTGAACTTATAAATTTTATCAGCAGAAGACCTGCTATGCATGAACTTGAGATGTTTTTTGATTCAGTTGAATCTCTGCAGGGTATAGAAATTGAATTTATGACTGTTGATGGAACCTCTTTTTTTGATCTATATTCCAGCGACAAACTGATTACCTTGGATGAATCCAGATTGTTTATTAATGGAATGATGCAGACTCTGGGTAACAACGGGCAGTTTCCATCCTTTGGAAACAACCCATCCGGGCGGCCGTGGTCCGGCATGATGGGTAGAAATCAACTTCTTGAAGGCAAGACTAACATGATTGCAACAAATATTCTGCCGATTGGTAATGGCGGTACGGGTCTGCTTATAGACAATGATAAGATCAATGGTTTCCTGGTATTTGACAGTGCATCCGGTGTGCGGATGGGTATTGTGAAACCTGCATTAATATCTTTTGGATTAGCATCTCTTATAGCCTTAAATTTGTCGGGTTTACTGGGGTGGTGGATGGGAAGAAAGCTCTCGAAACCCATTATCTCATTAAGCAAGGCTGTAAGTGAAATGGGAGAGGGAAACCTATCTGCTCGTGCTGTGCTTTCTACAAGAGGGTATAAAGATGAGATAGATCTTCTGGCCAGCCGGTTTAATGGAATGGCAAGTCGTCTGGAAGAGACGGTGGAAGATCTTGAAACAGAGCGGGATACACTGAAGAATTTTCTTTCCGATGCTTCGCATGAACTGAGAACGCCATTAACGGCTTTGATATCATATCTGGAACTGTTGGAAGGGAGAGCTGGAGCTGATGAAGAAAGAAGAACAGCTTATCTGTTTAAGGGAAAGCATCAGGCCGAACGTATTAAAATAATAATCTCTAAACTTCTTGAACTCTCGAGAATGGAAAACAAGGAATTGCTTAGCTCTGTAAGAAAAGATTTCTCCAGTTACCGGATAGGCGATATTGTCAAAGGTTCTCTGGCTGCCTATTCAGAGGAAGCAGGTGGGGCAGGTGGAGGTGGAGGTGAAAGTGGAGAATTTCCCAATATTGAAGTGATTGCAGATGAAATATCTCTTGAAGCACAAATTGAGTGCAATTATGATATTGTAACCGGTATGCTGCAGAATATTATCGGGAACAGTATGAAATTTTCACAAAGAATTCATCAAAAAATTAAAGACATCCATATATCAATAAAAGTTGATCTGCAGAGTACCGATGTGCTGTTTACTATTACGGATAACGGACCCGGGATTCTTACTGCTGACTTGCCAAGGGTCTTTGACAGGTTTTTCCGCTCTTCTTCCCAATCAATTGAAGGCAGCGGTCTGGGACTGGCTATTGTAAAAAGCGGAGCATCTTTACATAACGGATCAGTAAGTCTGTCTAATAAAGAGAGCCCGAATGGCGAGACAGGTACCATTTGTGAGATCGTCCTTCCCTTGCATCAGACAAACTCATAACACTAAATATACCCCATAAGTTCATTCAAACACCCCAAATATGTATAAAACAGCTAAATTCTGTAAAATGTAAGGAATTTTATTGCATATAATGACTAAAAGAACTAAAATAGTCATAAGAATATTATTGTTTGTACAAAGGTGGACTATGCCGGCAATTTTTACAGATGAAAGAAAGAAGAAGATTATCCGATTGCTGATAGAAAATGGAATAGAACTATTTGGCATGTATGGTGTAAAAAAAACAACGGTGGATGAACTTGCTGCAAAAAGCTCTATTGCAAAAGGGTCCTTTTATAAATTCTTTCCATCAAAAGAGAATTTACTGATATATTGTTTTAAACTGATACGGGAGAGGATTTCAGAAGAATTAACAGATTCAATTCTCCAGAATTCCGGCAGTCCTGAAGAATCAATTCAGCAATTACTGCAGACAGCTTCGAATCTTCCAGCTCTATTTCCTGTGATAAAAGAGTTCTATAATTTTGATGTACAGAATTTGCTGCTGCAGATAGCAGAAGAGTTGAATATTGAGAAAAAAGAATTTACCCCATCTATTGATTTTGAAAAGGTACAAACCCATTGGCGGGTCAGGGGATTCACTATTGATGCAGATCCGCAGGACCTGGGAATGGCTGCAGAAGTATTAACATCACATACTGCTGTGTTTGGCACTGAAGAATTTAAAAAAGGTATAGATCTGCTGATTGAATTCTCATCAATAGGCTCAACCGGTTTTATCAGCAGCAGTTTATCTCCTTAAGAAGTAAGTGAAGTGATCAAGGTTCTTTCAAAACAAAAAAGACAGAACTGAAGGGTTTAGTCCCTTTTGCTCTGGGGAAAGATAGGAATATGCTGAACATAGGTTTCAACTGACTCTTTTGTAATAATATCTATTGGGAGCATCACAGATTTCTGTACTGGTTCGTTCAGTACTAAACTGCGGAACAATGTCATTATACCCAAATAACCCTGCTCAAAAGGCCGCTGACTCAGAAGAAAATCGATAACCCCTTTTGACAGATAATACACATTTTTCTGAATAAGATCATATCCTATCAGGGGAATATGCACATCGGGGAAAACCTGCTCTGTCGCCTGGGCAAAAATAGACGTAAAGGAATTTGTAACAAATATTCCGGTTGGGTTCTGTTTTTCAAGAATACAGCAGCTCTGGTTAATGAGATTTTCAGTGGAATCAGTGGGATTAAAGGTTTCCTGTACTATAGGGTTGAATCCAGCTCCTTTAGCTGAGTTTGTAAATGTTTCAACTCGGCTTCGAATATGACTGGGACCGGTAACGGGTAACATGATAAGCAGTTTTTCACGTGCTGTTGTTAACATTGACATAAGTCTTGCAGCAAGCTCACCACTCCGTACAGAATCCTGACCGATAGATGATACAGGTGTCAGATTTTCAGCAATAGAATCAAAAAAAACATAAGGAATATCCCGTGGAATTGCAGCAAAAAGAGGATCAGGATGTATAATTCCTGAGGGAGCTATGAGTAATCCATCAGCTTTATTATCCAGAGCAGCCTGAATACACTGAGAAAACGAATGGTTTGATAGAATTGAATAAAAATGTAAAGATATCTGAACATTAAATTGTGCAAGTTCTTCAGCAGCGGTGCGAATTCCTGATGCAGGCATTTTCCAATATCCTGCATCACCTTCAAGTTCCGGCATAATAACAGAGAAACAGAACGGGCGGTTCCTTGACAAACTGCTGGCAATTATATTTCGTGTGTATCCGAGTTTCTGAACTGCTTTCAGAACTCGTTCTTTTGTTTCCGGAGCAACTCTTCCCCGGTTATTTAATGCGCGATCTACGGTTCCTATAGAGACTCCAGCGGCTTTTGCGATTTGGTAAAGGGTAACCGGTTTTCTTCTCACCGCATTACTATAGCATTAAAATTTGGAATCTGACCAGTATCAAGGTTCCTGAACGCGCCTGACCGCTCATGGTGCTCATGACTGCACATGACAATACCCTCTATATGCAGTATACTGAGCAAATATCAAAATGCTTCGCATTGGAAATACAAACTTCTGACCAAATTGTCGAAATTTCAAAGTAAAAATTATTTTGAAATTTCCTCACTGTTGCTGAAATAAGAAGGAGGATCGGTTATGAAAGCAGTAGCATTTAACGGCAGTCCCAGAAAGCTTGGAAATACCTATGATATGATAATGAAAGTTTTTGAAAAGCTTGAAAATAATTCAATATCGTGCGAAATGGTGCAGGTTGGCGGTGAATATATACATGGCTGCAGAGCCTGCGGGGCTTGTTCAAAAAATAAAGATACACAGTGTATATTTCGGGATGATCTTGTGAATGATGCAATCGTAAAAATGATGGCTTCGGATGTAGTGATATTAGGATCTCCGACCTATTTTGCGGCACTTACTCCGGAAATGAAAGCTCTCATAGACAGATGCGGATATGTTTCCCGGGGGAATGGCGGTTTGTTTAAGAGAAAAATCGGTGCTGCTGCAGTACCGGTGCGGCGGGCTGGTGCTCTAAATGTGTTTCAGGCTATTAACAATTTTTTCTTCATCAGTGAAATGATCGTACCAGGATCCTCCTATTGGAACCTCAGCATTGCCCGAAAACCGGGCGATTTTGCTGAAGATGCTGAAGGGGTTGAAACTATGGAAACTCTTGGTGAGAACATAAGCTGGCTTCTGAAGAAAATTCAGTCCTGACAGGGAAGTGCAGCTGTCGAAAGAGGTTTTTCATGAAAGATTTAAACGTAAAGCATCCAATTCAAAAGCTTACTCCTGAAACGGTTAAACGAATCAACAGAAGCCCGCTCCTTAATATTGATACGTTCATTATTCCCTCTCCCTATATTAAGGACGCGGGAATTGTTCCCGATTTTGAACATAGTTACTATTGGGGTGAAGAGGGTGAAATACTGGGATATATTCTAGTATATTCGGATCTGAAAAAAACAAATTTTCATATCTATAAAATTGTTACCAGTCCCTTTGGCAGAGGAAGGGGTATCGGGACTACGTTCATAGAGCATCTTGCTTCGAATATACCCTCAGATTCAACAGTGTATCTCTATCTGTGGGAAAAGCAGCCGGATACTCTGGAGTACTTTAAAAACAAAGGATTTGTTCTTGGTGAAACAATAGTTTACAGAAACCTGATATATTATCATCTGTCTGCAACCCCCCTGGATCTTCTCAAACCCTATGGGGTGGATCAGATGCGGACCGATGCAAAAAATGATGACATTGGGAAAGCACGACATGATGCCCGTAAAACGATCAGGTTTCTCTCTCATATGGTAGATTCCCTTTCAAATGCAAATTCAGGAAAAATTATTGAAGATATCAACAGGGAGACCACAACGCTTGTAAATATTCTGAATAAATTTCGTGATACAATTGATAGAATTCACGAGGTAAACCTCAGAGACCTTATTCTTGAACGAATTATACCGTATGTAGAGGCTTCTTCAGTCTCCTGCAGACTCCATTTCAGTTTGGATTCAGATACCTCTGTAGTTCTCGGTTATTACGTGAATTTCAGCCGGGCTTTAGTAAATATTGTCTCAAACTCATTGGATGCAATTCGTGAAAAGGGGGAAAAAGGGATCCTGCATATAGACATACGTGATAAAAATGACCGGGTAGTCCTGAGGATTAAAGATAATGGAACTGGCATGTCGGAAGATATGCTGAAACCAGGTCCTGATGGTATACCTGCCTTTGTTGGAAAATCCTCTAAAGGCAGAAAAGCAGGAGAAGGTTTGGGTTCTATGCAGATTTATTCAGCATTCGGCAAGGAAAATATTGATATAAAAAGCTCTCCCGGGAATGGAGCTATCTGGACTATCAATTTTGACCGTCCTCCAAAAGGGGCAAGCGAAAAACTCTATGCACAGCTTGAACGCCGCTTTTATGAGTTTCAGAATCTGATTGAAGTAAATAAGATCACTAAACATACGCCCAGAAATACAGTAATCGCATATATCTGGCAGATCAGGAAAATGGAATTATTCATTTTTGATCTTATTCTGCAGTTCAGTAAGGATCACAATATTCGGACAATCTACCGGAATATTCTCTCCTATCTCATGGGAAATATGTCTGAAGAAGAGTTGTATAAGGAAATTGAATCATTTCGTGGTGAACAATTGCGCATTCAGCATTGGCTTTTCAGGACAGCATGTGAAATGAAAGGGCGTATGGAGATTCTGAATAAGGTGGTAACCCTGCGTAAATATCGTGGTCCGCTGTTCAGGAGTTATGGACAGGCTATAGATAATGTTATCATTTTCACGTTAAATCCGGAAACCGGAAATTTTCTTGCTACCGACAGAAAACTTGCTGAACATCTGGATTTTGCTCCCTACCTGGGAGAAGATAAAGAGCTGCTGCTGCGGGGTGAATTTGTGGGAGATTTAAATAATCATCAGCAGGCAATAACCCTTGGAGTCTGGAGTATTTTATCAGAAGAGGATTTACAGAAAAAACTACTTCTTATACAGAAAGGAGCTGTAAGAATGATGGAGATGGGGGTACATAAGAAGAAGAAACTCTCATTTTACCAAACTACCTATGTACGTTCTCATCTTGATATAAATCCGGATATATCAACCACCTTTGGAGATATAGCACATATGAAGGAAGAAAATCTTAAGAAGTTTACCAGAAATGCAGATACAGACATGGATGGGTTTTTTATGATACAGGACTAAGAAATTATTACAGCTGTATATAAAGTAAATTCAATAACGGAGTCCATTATTTTTTATTCTTATCAAATTTCATATGGTGTATCAAGGTAGACTTTTTTAATCCACTGAAGGAAAAATTCCTGGCTGGAACTTCTCCAGATATTCTGCGGATTTTTTATATCAAGATTAACCGGCAGGGCTACATCAACTCTTCCTTCTTTCATATCACGTGTATACTCTTCAATTAAACGTTTTGTTCTATATTCAGCATGTCCGAGATGCATGATAAATTTCTCGTCTGCGCTCTCGAAGATTACATAACCTGTCTCTTTCGAATGTGCCAGAAGCTTAACTTCACCAGCACGTTCTTTCTTCTCCAGTACTTCATCAGAAATACCGGAATGACGGCTTTGAGGACACCAAAAAAGGTCATCCAGGTCTCCGGTAATACGATTTGACCGATCAAGGTTACGTAATTGGTATATCCCGAACAATTTGTTAGGATACATAACTTTCTCAATTCCCATGTATTTAGCCAATGCCAGTCCACCCCAGCATATCCCCAGAGTTGAGGCAACGTGTTCATGAGCATAATTTAATATTTCAGTGAATTCATTCCAATAAGTCACCTCTTCAAAAGGAATCTCTTCAACCGGAGCACCGGTAATGATAATACCGTCAAAACCCCGATGTCTGATTGCCTCTTCAAAGGAGAGATAAAAAGTATCCAGATGTTCTTTATTGCTGCTCCTGTAGGTATGGGTTTCTAAACGCAGCCAGACCGGCTCAATTTGAATAATGGAACGGCCCAGGGGAAACAGAATGTTGAATTCATAGCTTTCCGCCTGGGGCATTATATTAAGAATACCAATTCTCAGCGGTCTTATGTCCTGATGTTCCGCTCGTCCGGGGGTTATGCAGTGAACTCGTCTTTCCTGCAGTGCTTTTTGTATATGATAATTTTCAGGAATGATAATTGCCATGGTTCCCCCCTGAATCAATATCAGCTGTACAGTGCTGAGTCAAGATCTTGCAGGATGTCATCAATATGTTCTATCCCGACTGAAAGCCGAACCATGTCAGGGGTAATCCCTCCGGCTCTCTGCTGATCTTCATTCATCTGTGAATGAGTGGTGCTTGCGGGGTGAATTGCAAGGGATTTTGCATCACCGACATTTGCTAGGTGAGATACCAGTTTCAGGTTATTGATGAAGGCTTCTCCTGCTTCCCGGTCAGTTTTCCCGACTCCCTTGACACCAAAAACTACCATTCCGCCGAATCCATTTTCCAACTGCTTTTCTGCTGCCGCATATGCCGGATCATCAGGAAGACCCGGATATCTGACCCAGCTTACCCGCGGATGTTTCTGCAGGAATTGAGCAGCAGCAAGTGCATTTGAGCAGTGCCTGTCCATTCGCAGCGGCAGTGTCTCAATTCCCTGAAGAAACATCCATGCATTATCAGGGCTTATACAAGCACCAAGGTTTCTTAAAGGTACCAGCCGCATGCGTAAAATAAAAGCTAACGGATTTAAATCTCCGAGATCCTGTGCATACCGGAGATCATGATATGAGGCATCCGGTTCATTAAACAACCGGAATTTTGGATTAGTCCAGTCAAATTTCCCGCCGTCCACCACGATTCCCCCAAGTCCGACTCCATGACCGCCCAACCACTTTGTTAATGAATGGATAACAATATCTGCACCATGCTCAAGCGGCCTGAACAGGTATGGAGTGGTAAAAGTTGAGTCAACTGCCAGCGGAACATGATGTTTTTTAGCTGCAGCTGCTATTGCAGATATATTGGCTACATCAAGAGACGGATTACCGATAACTTCTGTAAAAAACATGCGTGTACGATCGGTGACAGCTGCTTCAAATGCTTCGGGAGTTGCCTCCGGTACAAAGCGGACTTTGATTCCCATTTCAGGAAGTATGTTATTAAACATAGTATACGTTCCGCCATACAGGCTGCCTGAAGATACTACTTCATCACCGGAACCGCAAACATTGATTATTGTATAGAATATGGCTGAGGTTCCTGAAGAGAGGGCCAGTGCGGCTGCTCCGCCTTCCAGCGCTGCCATGCGCTGTTCCAGGACATCCTGAGTTGGATTCTGAAGTCGTGTATATATATTTCCTAACTCTTTCAAGGAAAAAAGATTGGCAGCATGTTCGGTATTTTTAAACATATAGGCGCTGGTTCTGTGCAGCGGTACACCTCGGGAACCAGTTTCATCTATTTGTGATCCTGTATGCAGGACCTGTGTCTCAAATTTATAACTCATAGTATCTCCTGTTTTTTTTTGTCAAGTAAGCATAAATCACTGACAGCAGCGGGTTAAGCATCCTTGAAAATCCAAGTTGATAAATATCTTTCACCTGTATCAGGTAGAATGACAACCAGTCTTTTTCCTGAGAAAGATTCTCTTTTTGCAATTCTATATGCAGCAGCTACTGCAGCACCTGATGATATTCCTACAAAAATCCCCTCTGTACGCGCAAGCCTTCTGGTCATTTCTGCTGCATCAATCGATGAGATTGTGATAATTTCATCAAAAAGATCGGTATTCAGTACACCGGGGATAAATCCAGCACCAATTCCCTGAATTTTATGCGGTCCGGGTTTTTTTCCCGAAAGAACTGCTGATTCTTCAGGTTCTACAGCAATTATTTTTACTCCGGGAATTTCCTTTTTCAGCACCTCGCCTGTTCCTGTTATGGTACCGCCGGTTCCAATCCCTGAAACAAAATAATCAATTCTACTCTCTGTATCACGCAGTATTTCTTTTGCGGTGGTTCGTCGGTGGGTCTCAGGATTTTCAGGGTTTTGAAACTGCTGCGGCATAAAACTGCCCGGATTTTTCCGAACAATCTCCTCTGCTTTCTCAATAGCAGCTTTCATCCCACCCTCGGCAGAAGTGAGAACAACCTCAGCGCCAAGGGCTTTTAATAGATTTCTTCTTTCGACACTAAGTGATTCGGGCATTGTTAGTATTAGGCGATATCCTCGTGATGCCGATATGTATGCCAACCCAATACCCGTATTTCCGCTGGTAGGCTCAACAATGAGGCTGCCGGCAGTAATTTTTCCTTCACGCTCTGCAGCCTCAATCATTCCAAGTGCTATTCTGTCTTTAATGCTGGAGAGCGGATTGAAACATTCGAGTTTTCCGATTATCTCATTACCTGTCTCTTCTGATAGCTTTCTAAGCCTAACGAGCGGAGTATTTCCTACTAAATCTGTTATTGATTGTGCTATATGCATAGTATCTCCCTAAGTCCGGGGACTTAAATTGTGAAATCAAGTACATTTTCTGCAGGTTCCCTCTCAAGAATGTCCTGCAGTGTGTATGAACTCAGTACTTTTTCAATTGCCTGATACATTTCCAGCCAGATTGATTGAGTTGAGCATTCCTCAGAAAGATCACATTTACCAGTATCAAGACAGGGAACAGGTGTCATATGTCCTTCAAGAGCGTTTGCTATATCCATAATAGTTATCATTCTGGGATCCCTGGTGAGCTGATACCCGCCATTTGCTCCCCTGATTGTGCTGATATAACCGGCAGCTTTGAGCGTTATAAGAATATTCTCCAAATAGGAATCCGGAATATTCTGACCTGATACTATCTCTTTTCTTTTAATGGGTGTCTTACCGTAAGACTTTGCTATTTCCAAAATTGCACGTGTTCCATATCTACTTTTTGTTGAAAGCCGCATAGTTCCTCCAAAGGTCTGTTTTTCTTGCAGTTAATGTTCATTAACAAACAGTATTTAGTGAACATTAAGATATTTTCAGGGTAAAGTCAAGAAATCATTGCGGTTTATTTCATTTTTCATTTATAATAGGCTCTGATCAATGGAAAGACAGGTAATTTAAGATAAGGTTTGTGTCTTTAGGGTAAATATCAGGAGTTTTTTGTGAATAGAGCGAATAGAGCATTGCAGCAGGAACTTGGCAGAATATCGCATTACTCAGTATCTATTGTAGAAAATCTTGTTGTCTATATTCTGCCTGCTCATATGAAATCACGTTTTCCGGCAATAATTGAGGCTATAGGAAGGATGCGGAAAGCGGCGTTTGCAGAGAAGGGTGCAGGAGGGAACTCAGATCTCGATCTGGATCCGTTTGATGAATTTTACCACCAGATGTTTGTTATGAAAATGGATACTGTTGAAATGGTGGCCGGATATAGATTCTTTGTACATGATCAGGATTCTACCCTGAAACTGGATATGGACAGACTCTTTAATCTAGACAGGCTTTTGGGTGAGAATAGAAATCTTCCCGCTGTGGAATTGGGGAGAAGTTTTGTAGTCCCTGAATATCAGAAACACGGGGTGGTGTTTTTCTCACTTTTTTCAGGTCTTGGAGTAATTGTAGACCTGTTTCCTGATACCAAATACCTTTTTGGCAAGATAACTTTTTATCCGGGGAATGAGCATAATGGTGATGTTCTTCGATTTATGGAATTATATCATCCTGATAAAAGCCGGGCTGTTTTTTCAAGAAACGATGTACACATTGAACCAACAATTGATTTCACTGGTTTAAGTTATATGAAAGCATTCAGAAAAGTAAAAGAGTATATGCCGGAAATCTTAAAAATATACCTGAAATTGGCTAGTCCTGAACATGCAGTAGTTTCCGGTACTTCACCAAACCCTGAATTTGGCATTGGGATAATGGAGACTGCTTTTAGGATTAATTTTACGGAAATCACAGAATTCTGGAAAAAAAGATTTGTCTATCCCTATGTTGAGGCATGCAAACTGCTGGATATTGAATGGATGCCGGCAGCTGAAGTAGTGAACGAGGGGTAAATGAGGCGGTATTCAAGGAATCTGCCATGAAACCTGAATGAAATACAGATTTTTCCCTTGCATACTCAAATGAGTGATTGCAGGGGGAGGAAGCTGTATAAAATATTTGAATAAAGGAAATATTTCTATGAAAATTGTTTGTCTTGATCTTGAGGGAGTGCTTGTACCGGAAATATGGATTAATGTATCCAGAAGAACAGGTATACAGGAACTCTCTTTAAC
>JADHUD010000043.1 GCA_016784705.1 Spirochaetia bacterium
GAAAACCCTAAATATGCACTTGAAGGATCAATAGCAGTTGCCGGGTCACTGGTGCAGTGGGTACGGGATAACCTTGGATTGGTGAAAACAGCACCGGAACTGGATGTGCTGGCTGAATCCGTAGAAGATAACGGAGGAGTCTATTTTGTTCCCGCTTTTTCAGGACTCTTTGCTCCTTACTGGCGGTCAGATGCCAGAGGAATAATTGCAGGACTTACCGGATATGCAAATTCAGGACACATAGCCCGGGCAGTTCTTGAAGCAACAGCCTATCAGGCGTATGATATCTTCGGTGCTATTGAGAAAGATTCCGGAATTCACCTTAGTGAACTTCGTGTGGATGGCGGGCTTACAAACAGCAGACTGTTGATGCAGTTTCAATCAGATATTCTCAATATTCCGGTAATAAGGCCGGGAGTTAAAGAAACAACTGCACTGGGAGCAGCGTATGCAGCAGGGATTACAACCGGTTACTGGGAAGGTGAGGAAGAACTGGGCAGGCAATGGCGGGAAGATGTACGATGGATTCCCGGAATGTCTGAGCAGGAACGATCATCTTTGGTTCGGAATTGGCATAAAGCAGTGGAAAAAACACTGAATTGGAGTGATTAAAGTTGCAGATCGGCGGATTTTCAATATTCTATATACTCTATTTTGTTCTGGCTGTCGGGCTATCCGTTCAATTACTTCTGGATAATAAAACCCCACAATCAACCTTTGCGTGGATACTTGCTCTCTTTCTCATTCCCTATGCCGGAGCTGTCATCTATCTTATGGGAGGGTTGAACTGGAGAAGGCGGAAACTGGTAAAAATACGGCCGGAAGAGGTTTTTGGGGAGCGGATGAAAGGGCTGCTTGAAGAACAGGCCGTACAAATTCAGAATTCTTATTCACAGATTGGATCTGACATCTCAAAAATTCTAACTATTACCATGAAAACCGGTAATGCCATTGTTACTCAGGATAATAAACTGGAAGTTTTTTATAATGGTAAGGAAAAATTTGCGCGACTGTTTGATGATCTTGAGAGTGCAAAACACTCCATTCATATGGAATATTTTATTTTCCGGGATGATGAGATGGGTAGCAGGATAATGGATATCTTAGTGCAGAAAGCAAATGAGGGAGTTGAAGTACGGTTTTTATTAGATGGAGCAGGTTCGAGACCTACATTTACCCGGAAAGGACGACGAAGGCTTAAAAAAAGCAGAGTGCAGTTCAGAAACTTTCTGGACCCGGCAAACATTGTTACAGCTTGGTTGATTAATTACAGAATGCACAGAAAAATTGTTGTGATAGATGGAAAAATTGCTTACACCGGCGGAATGAATCTTGCTGCAGAATATATTACAGGGTTTCCCAGATTTGAGAGCTGGCGGGATACACATCTCAGGCTCAGTGAAGGGGGAGCGGTTGTACTGCTGCAGTCGGTATTCATTGCTGACTGGATAAATAGCGGCGGTGTAATTGATTCTTTTGGACAATATATCGATGGAATGGCCTGCGATAAAAAAACCGAGAGGCTGCTTCCTGTCCAGATTCTCTGCAGCGGTCCTGATTCACACTGGTTTACCATACATAAACTTTTTCTCACGATGATATCAAATGCAAATACAAAAGTAATGATTCAGAGTCCCTATTTTGTGCCCGATGAAAGTATTGCCGCCGCTATTGAGACTGCTGCATTGAGCGGGGTTGAAGTCTCTCTAATGATAACCGGTAGAGTGGATAAGTATATTCCCTTTTGGGTAGCGCATACTTTTTTTGAGCCGCTGCTTCTGGCCGGAGTTAAAATATATCTCTATGAAGCAGGTTTTTTTCATGTAAAGACGCTTATTATTGATGATATAATGGCAACAGTAGGAAGCTGTAATGTTGATCAAAGAAGTTTTTTTCTTGATTATGAATTGAATACAGTTATTTATGACCAGAAAACGGCTATGCAATTGACAACAAAATTTGAACAGGATCTTGAATCCTGCAGACAATTTACACTTGAAGATTATAAGGCGATTGGGCGTTTTCGGCGGCTGAGAAATTCAGCTTTCCGTATTGCAGCCCCGCTATTGTGATTATAAGGGGATAGTTCTATAATCGCTGTAGGTAACAGCGTATGCAATACAGAATGATTTGAGGGAGATAGCTAGTATGAAATGGTTGGAAGAAATCTGGTATGTTCGGGATATTATCCGACCTCTGCTGGATATTGGGATTACCACGGTTATACTCTATCGTCTCTATATAAATATAGCCCGGACAAGTGCTGTACAGATTCTGAGAATATTCATAATAACGGGTTGTATCTATGCCGCAGCATACATTTTTCAGCTGAGTACTCTTTTATGGATAATTGATCATATCTTACTTGCTGTTATCATCATAACTGCAATTATTTATCAACCTGAATTGAGAAGAGCTTTTACTCGAACCTGGTCAAGGGGAGGGCGGCTTTTCCGTTTCGGCAGCCAGACTTCTCAAGAGCAGATTGAGACTATTCTCAATGCATTAGTGGTGTTGTCAGCTAAAAGGCGCGGTGCACTTATTGTGTTTCCCAGAAAACTGGGTGTGCGCGGTATAGTTGATACCGGAACACGCTTGAATGCCGATTTGTCAAGTGCGCTGATTCTTACACTATTTGATCATAACACACCGCTTCATGATGGAGCGGCAATTGTTCAGTCTGGTAAAATAATATCAGCGGGCTGCTTTCTTCCATTAAGCGGGCAAGCCGATATCCGGCGGAGTTTTGGTGCCAGACATCGGGCAGCATTGGGTATGGCTGAAGATACCGATGCAGTGGTTATCTGTGTTTCTGAAGAGACAGGATCAATCTCTCTTGCCTATAATGCTAATCTCTATTACGATCTTGAGCCGGAAACAGCGAAAAGAATGATTATAGCACTCCTCAATTACCATGATGTAAATCCTGAAATGATAGAGGAGGTGTCACATGCCAAAGAGTAAATTTCTTCAGGATCTGGTGTATAACTGGCCGGCAAAAATATTATCTCTGGTAACCGCACTTCTGATATTTTTTCTGATCCAAATGGTAACCGCTTCTGAACGTTCCTTTTTTATTCCCCTTGAAGTGCATATTCCCGAAGATTATATTGTAGAAAACAGTATTCCTGAACAGATAAAACTGATTGTCAAGGGGCCTGAAAAAGATATTTATCGAATTATACCAGAGCAGATTACCAGTTCGATTGATTTTTCAGATGCGGATTCTGACGGTGTACATACCCGGAATGTTATTATTAATACAGATATGGTTGTTGGTGATACTGATATGATTACTTATGAACCGGATCCGGTTTCTGTTAAGCTGTTTTTAAGCAGGATAAAAAAAGAGGACAATACGTGATTTTAGGGATAGGTCTGGATATTCTTGAAACACATAGAATGGCAGAAAAATCAAAGGATTCCCGATTTCTCAACAGGTTTATGCATCCTGATGAAATAGCGTATGCACAGATAAGTAAAGAGGATCCTGCAATGATTTATGCTTCGCGTTTCGCTGCAAAAGAGGCCTTTGGGAAAGCTTTGGGGATTGGACTGCGCGGGTTAAAGCTTCGGGATATTGCTGTTGATCATGATGAATCCGGACGTCCGTTTCTTTCACTATACGGAACAGCATTGGAAGCCTACCGGAAAATCGGCGGATCAGCTGCATATCTCTCCATCTCCCATCAGGACAGTATTGTTGCAGCAGTAGTAATTATTGAAGGAGAATCAAGGAGTGGAGTATGAAGGTGTTTCGCCAGAACATGGGGCAGGATCACTACGGCGCATAAAATTGACACTTGCCTATAACGGGACAAATTTCTGCGGATGGCAGATTCAGAAGAACGACAGAACTGTTCAGCAAGTACTGCAGGATGCATTAACTGCACTGCACAAACATCCGGTTATTGTAACGGGGTCCGGAAGAACAGATTCAGGAGTTCATGCTATTGGGCAGGCAGCCCATTTTGATACCACTCTGGCATCTATTCCTGCAGAGAAATTTATTCCTGCACTTAATACGCTTCTTCCCGAAGATATACGTATTCGCAAAAGTGTAGAAGTTCCAGAGACTTTCCATGCAAGATTTCATGCAGTTGAGCGTGAATATCGGTATTATATATCACTTTTAAGCGAAAACAATCCATTTACCCGGCCGTTTACCCATACAGTAGCAGATATGCCTGCTGTCAGGCTCCTGAATACATATGCACGCATTATTGCAGGAACTCACGATTTTACCACCTTTTCTGCTGCGGGAGATACCAGTAAAACAAAGATCAGGAATATAGGGTCAGCCGCCTTTTATATGGAAAAAGGGCAGCTGGTTTTCCGCATTAAGGGAAATGCTTTTCTCTGGAGAATGGTGAGGTCCTTAGTGGGAACTATGCTGGAGCTGGCACAAAAAAGTGAATCACCGGAGAAGATGCTGGAGATACTGAATGCTGCCGACCGTCGATTTGCCGGTACAACTGCACCAGCTAAGGGCTTGTTTTTATATAGGGTTAGCTATGCATAAAGAGGAAGAAAAACTGCAGAATGCACTGACAGAATTGTGGGATATAATGGAATCTGCAGAGTTGGTGCTGATGAATACGTACAATACTAGCATCAATCTCCAGGAAACACCTGATTTTTCAGCGGTTATTCACTCAATTCTACGGGATTCCGGGGTGCTTGAAAGAATTGAAGCTGAAGATCTACCTGAATCAAACATAAAAGATGAAAACCCTGATGGATCAGAGGTTGAAGAGGCTGATTATAATACTGATCTTGAGTTGAACGCCGATTCTGCGTCAGGACACGCTCCTTTAAACGATTCATCGGACTACGAATATGCTGCGTCATGCAGAAATCTTGCCGATATCACCTGGAAAGTAAATGAATGTACTCTATGCGGGTTATGTGAAACACGGACACATGCTGTTCCCGGTAATGGTGTAATGAATCCAAAAGTAATGGTGATCGGGGAAGCACCCGGAGCGCAGGAGGATAAAACCGGAGAACCATTTGTCGGTCCTGCCGGTAAATATCTTGATACCTGGATGGGAGCTCTCAAACTCTTTAGAGGGCGGGACCTGTTTATTGGAAATATTATAAAGTGCAGACCTCCAGGAAACCGGGATCCTTTCCCTGATGAGACAGATGCTTGTCTGCCTTATCTCAAGAGGCAGATTCAGATAATTAAACCTAGAACAATACTCTGCGTTGGTCGCATAGCAGCTCAAATACTTACGGGAGATTCAGCAGGGATAGGCCGGTTGAGAACCAGCCAGTATACATATGAGGGGATCCCGATGATCGTAACCTACCATCCTAGTGCAGTACTGCGGAATCCGGAGGAGTATCGTAAACCGGTGTGGGAAGATCTTCAAAAGCTGCTGAAACTAATTTATTAAATGAGGAAATTTCAAAATGATTTTGTTTTGAAATTTCGACGATTTGTTTTGGAGAATCAAACCGATAATCTGCGTTAAGGGAGAATCTTTGGAATACGCTGAAGTAATGTTTAATGCACCTATGCAGCAAACCTATACCTATATCATACCTGAGGGAATGATCTGTAAAACCGGACAACGTGTTACTGTTCCATTGGGAAGAAGAACAGTAACAGGATTTGTGGTTCATACCGGAACTGCTGCTCCAACTGAATCCTATGTACTGAAACCCATCTCAAGGGTAATTGACAAAGAACAAATCTTTGATGAGGGAGAAATTGAGCTGGCAAAATGGATGTCCTCACTCTATCTCTGCTCTCCGGGAGAGGCTTTGTCCGTTATGATACCCGGCGGCCGCAGGGATTCTGCAATTCCAGCCTTAATTGCTGATGATGAATTCGCAGGAAACCCCCATGCATTAACATCACATCAGGAAGAGGCAGTGAATGCCATCTGCAGTGGTGAAAAATCGCTCTACTATCTCTTTGGGGTTACCGGTTCAGGAAAAACTGAAGTTTTTCTTCAGGCAGCCGAACGCACTATTGCAGCAGGTAAAACAGTAATTTATCTGGTTCCTGAAATCACGCTTACCCACCAGCTCTCAGATCAGGTGAAGAACAGATTTGCCGGAAGGGTAGCGGTTCTGCACTCTGCGCTTACTCCTACACAGCGCCTTATTGAGTGGATGCGGATCAGACGGGGTGAGGTTGATATTACTATAGGTGCACGGAGTGCCGTTTTTGCTCCCCTGCGGAATCCCGGTTTGATAATAATTGATGAAGAGCACGAAAACTCCTATAAATCCGGCTCTTCGCCGAGATATCATGCCCGGCAGATTGCTTTTCACCGGTCATCAATATCAGGTGCAGCTTTGGTTATGGGAAGTGCGACCCCCTCACTCGAAGCCTGGCACCTCATGAAAACCGGACGAATTCAACGGCTCGAACTTCCCGAAAGGGTATCAGGCGGATCAATGCCTAAAGTTGAAGTTGTTGATATGACCTTTGAAGAGGGAGCTATTTCCCGGAAACTGCAGCAGGAGATCAGAAGTGTACTGCAGAAAAAGAGACAAGTAATACTTTTTCTGAACCGGCGTGGATTTTCCTACTTTTTTCACTGTAAAACCTGCGGTTATGAGATGACCTGTAATCATTGTTCGGTTTCATTAACCTATCATAAGGAGCGTGAAAGGATGGTCTGCCACTATTGCGGTCAATCCAAAAGACCTGTCTCTGTTTGTCCTGACTGCGGCTCCCTTGATGTTGGATATTCAGGTTTTGGCACTGAGATGATTGAAGAAGAGACAGCAAAAATCTTTCCTCAGGCACGTGTTGCACGGCTTGATACCGATGCTGCAAAGAATAAAGGAGTGGTAAAGAAAACACTCGATGATTTCAAAAATGGAGAAATAGACATCCTGCTGGGTACCCAGATGGTTGCCAAGGGCTTGAATTTTCCAGGTGTTGATCTAGTGGGAATTGTACTTGCAGACAGTGCGCTTCACCTTCCTGATTTCCGTGCTCAGGAGCGTACATTCTCACTTATTCTGCAGGTATCCGGCCGGTCGGGCCGGTTTTCACATGATGGGAAAGTTGTTGTCCAGACTTACCGGCCGGATAACAGCGCAGTCAGACTGGGTGCGGCAGGTGATATTGTTCAGTTTTGTGAACAAGAACTGGCCATGCGGCAAATGACCGGATTCCCGCCGTATACACGGCTGAGCAGGCTGGTGTTTCGATCAAGAGATAAGAAAAAAGTCGAGAAAATGGCTGATCAAGCCGATAAAATTTTACACCGGATAATTAGCGATATTGATTCTCCTTCTGACCAGAAAGCGGAAATATTAGGTCCGGTAGAGTGTCCGCTTGCAAAGATATCCGGCAATTTTCGTTGGCAGATTATAATCCGGTCTGTCTCATTCCCAATCCTGCGGCTGGTAACTGCAAGTTTTATGAACCAGGTTAAACCGGTTTCCGGAACCTTTATTGAGGTTGACATTGACCCGGTAAACCTTCTTTAGCAAACATGTTTCAGCTGCAATTATCAGCTGCAATTAACTGCTTCATTTATGCAAATCAATTGACGTCAAGCCGTCATTTTTAGTAACATACATGTATGTTGGATATAATTACATTAGGAGATGAATTTCTCCGTGAAAAAACTGATAGAATAATCGATTTCGGCTCTGAAATAGCTGTTTTAGCAGATGCAATGATTGATACTATGCGCAGCGAACGGGGATTGGGATTAGCAGGTCCTCAGGTTGGTGTATTAAAAAGAATATTTGTGCTGGAACTGCCGGAAGAGGGATTTTCAAGGGTTTTCATAAATCCGGAAATTATCGAGACTTCGCAGGAACTCTCCTCCTACGAAGAGGGGTGTCTGAGTATCCCCGGTATGTATTCTGATGTTATCAGACCGGCACGAGTAACTGTGCAGGCTCAGGATACCAAGGGTAAACCGTTTACCATTAATGCTGAGGGGATGCTTGCAAGAGTAATTCAGCATGAAAATGATCATCTGCACGGCGTTCTGTTTATTGATCGATTGGATGAGGATCGTAGGGAGCGTGTTCTGAAAGCCTATAAGAAACGGGAAAAACGCAGTAAATCATGAGGATACTCTTTGCCGGAACTCCCGAAATAGCAGTTCCCTCTCTCCGGAAAATTGCCGGAGATTTTGCTGTGTGCGGAGTGCTTACAAACCCGGACAGAATTCGCGGCAGAGGAAAAAAAATACTACCTTCACCGGTTAAACAGGCTGCAATGGAGTTTGACATTCCGGTTGTGCAGCCTGAGAGACTTTTCCGTGAAGCACGGGAAGCAGTTGCAGCTCTTAATCCTGATTTACTGGTAACCTTTGCCTACGGACGGATTTTCGGCCCAAAATTCCTTGCAATTTTTCCAATGGGCGGAATCAATATACACCCGTCCCTTCTTCCTAAGCTTCGCGGCAGCTCACCCATTCAGTCAGCATTGTTGGGAGGATTGAGAAAAACCGGTATAACTATTCAGGAAATTGCACTTGAGATGGATACGGGAAATATTTTGATGCAGAAAGAGATACCGCTTTACGGTACAGAAACCTCTGAAAGCCTGGCTGAAACTGTCTCTGAGACAAGTGCCGGGATGCTTCATGAACTTCTGCAGAATATCCGGAATGGTACCGTAACCTCAATCGCTCAGGATGAAAATGAAGCTACCTATTGCGGTAAGATTGAGAAAAGTGACAGGAAAATTGACTGGAAAAAAGATGCGGAAATACTCAGCAATGAGATTCGTGCTTTTATTCCCTGGCCTAAATCGGTTACGACCTTTAAAGCAAAAAATCTCATGATAACCTATGCACTGCCGATATCAGAACACCAGCTGCGTGTGGATACAGATTCCGCTGAGAGACCTGTTCCCGGAACTGTACTGCATGATCTCTCAAAAAGCGGTATAATTGTCGTTTGCGGGCGGGGAGGACTCCTGGTGACGGAATTACAGCTTGAGACGAAAAAAGTTATGCATTGGAAGGCATTTCTCCATGGGAATACCGATTTTCTGGGCTCTATACTGATTTGAACAATCTATTGTGTATTTACTAATTACCGGATGAGTTCTATCATTAATTATGAAATTACGCTTGTCATTGCTGATAATTATAGTATTAACTTCTGCATTAACACTTCCTGCAACCGTTCCGGGATCACTGAAGAGCTGGAAACCCGATGGGTCTGGAGATATCCCCAAAGTTGCGGTGGTGCTTTCAGGAGGAGTTGCTCTCGGCTTTTCCCATATCGGAGTGCTCAGGGCAATTGAAGCTGCCGGAATTCCCATAGACATGATAACCGGTACCAGTATGGGTGGGTTGGTTGGTGGATTATATGCAGCTGGCTATTCCCCCAATGATATTGAAAAAGTAACTACCGATACCGACTGGCTGCAGATGTTTATTGCGCCTGACTCTTTCCTTACCTACCTTGCAGGGCCGGTAATTGATGAACATAAAATGCTGATATCATTCAATTTTGATTCATACGGAATTGGAAAAACTCTGGGAATAATTCCGGACCAGCAAATTCTCAACAAACTATCCAGATTACTAATACGAGTCTCGGATATACGTGATTATGATAATCTGCCGATTCCTTTCAGATGTGTGGCGGCAGACATTATCAGCGGTAAAGAGCGAGTATTCGACAGCGGCAGACTTGTTGAGTCTCTCCGGGCGAGCATGTCTATTCCCGGACTGTTTGCACCGTACCCCATTGATGGAAACTACTATATAGACGGTGGAGTTGTGAATAATCTTCCGGTAGATGCAGCCCTGAAGATGGGTGCAGATTTTATAATTGTGGTAAATGTTGATTCTGAACAACCCGATTCAATTTCTGATTTCAGTTCAGTGGTTGATATTATTATCCGTACTGCAGGCATGGTGATTAATGCAAACGAGGCTGAGCAGGAGAAAAAAGCTGATATTCTCATTAAACCGGATCTGACCGGACTGGATCAGGCTGCTTTCTGGAAGTATGAAGAATTTATACAACGGGGAGAAATTGCAGCAGAGGAAAGCCGTGAGGTGCTTCAGCAGTTTGCAGAGATGCTGTCTGCATACCGGCCGCTTGAGTTTAAGGATCCTGACAGAGTAGGTGAGTACTTTGAACTGCCTATCCAGGCAGCATCCGACATAATACAGCGCGGAAATGAAGTTTCATCATTTCCTATCAGTATGTTTGAGCCGCTATTGAATCAGCCGCTTTCAGAGGATGTACTCGATCGTCTGGTTCTCCGGGTTAATCAGGTTCTTACTTCGGGTTCATATGAATCTTTAGGATTCGGACTGGCCAGAATTCCTAAATCTGACAAGGTGTATTATGCTCTTGAGCTGAATCCCATTTACCTACAGAGGGGAAAACATAGTGCAAATGCCGGGTTTATGTTCAACGGAGCCTATAGCACCTCTGCAGATTCTCCCGGTTGGCAGATTTCTCCAGGTTTTACCACTTCCTTGAAATTTATTGAGCTTCTGGGAGACAACTCATATATTATTGTTGATCTTAATCTTGAGGAATCTCTTACCTCTTCAATACGTTTTTTCATGCCTATGAGCTCGGGAATATTTTTTGCTCCGCACATTAGCGGTGGAGAGAGAAGCTATAAAAAAATAGTGAATTCCATCGAGCTGCATAACATTATTTCTTTTGTTGAAGCGGGTGAACTTACAGGATATAGAGTAAACGATTTTCTGGAGGTCGGGCTCGATGTTTTGGCCAGTTTTCAGTGGCAGAGAAGCGGAGTTTCCGGATCCGAGCTGCTAAGTGCGATAGAAATTCTTCCACTGGTTATACCGAGAATTTCATGGAATACCTGTCTGCCTTCACGGTTCATCCATGATGGAATACGCAGTAAGCATCAGATAGCATTTTCATTTATGAATCCGGATGCATGGTATCATCAGATTCTTCTGCAGCATGAGCAGTTTATTCCGGTAGATATTAACGGTACCTTTTATTACGATATTTTCTATGGGTCCTACCGCGGTGCGATTTCAGCTCCCTGGACCTGTTTCGATGTTGGCGGGTGGGATGGAATTCCCGGCTATTTATCGGAATTTCTTGCCTGTACTGATGCATTGACGGTTGGTGTTGGCTATCGCTACCGGATTCCAATTATTTCAAAAGCTATCGGCATGGATACCTATACAATTGCACAATTCCGTGCAGGTAACGGATATGATGGATTTCCAGACTGGGATACTGTTTCAATCCGGTTTGGCGCTTCTGCCGGTATCGGTATAAATACAATTCTTGGAGATATGATAATTGGTATCGGCGTGAATCAGAGTTTAGAATTCGCATATTATCTATTGTTTAATTGATATTTTGATGGTATTTTGCCATTTCGCGGGTGAATAATGTATTGATTGAATATACAAAAATGAGTATTATTAGCCTGTTCCTGCGGCTGTCGTATAACGGCATTACCCGAGCTTCCCAAGCTCGTGACGAGGGTTCGACTCCCTTCAGCCGCTTAAGTTTCACTTGATTTTTGAGAAACCAGAACTTGTCAGGGCTTATCATTGATGTATCCCGTGATCGTTTCAGAAACTTTAAAATCTATTGATTACCGTTATGCCTGTTCCACTGAAACTGTCCATATTGATCAGAGCTTCAAGAGATTCCTCAAGGCTGATTCTCTTGTGGATCAGTTTTTCAGGTGCCAGTTTTCCAGCTTCAATCATAGCCAGCAGATCCGGATATTTATGGGCCTGCATACCGTGACTTCCAAGGATTTCAAGCTCATTAGCAATAATTTTATCCATTGGTACTTTGGGATGTTTATGATCACCAAGCATCAGCCCTACCTGAATATGTTTTCCGCGTTTTCGCAAGTTTTCAATTGAATTGAAAGATGTAGAGGGTGATCCGAGAGCGTCTAGTGAAACATGTGCACCACCATGGGTAAGTGCTATGATGTTCTGCACAACATTTTTAGTATTTGATGCATTGACAGTCTCTGCAGCTCCTATCGACCTGGCAAAATCGAGTTTCTCATCACTGATATCTACAGCAACCACCTTCGCACCAAGAGCTTTGGCAATCATGATTGCCGATAAGCCTATGCCTCCGCAGCCGTGAACAGCAACCCATTGTCCTGCAGAGACTTTTCCCTGCTCCACCAAAGCCCTGAAGGAGGTCACAAAACGGCAGCCCAGACTGGCAGCGGTATCGTAGCCGATTTCATCCGGCAGCAGGACCAGGTTTACATCAGCATAATCAATGGATACATATTCGGCAAAGGAACCCCAATGGGTAAACCCAGGCTGGAATTGGTGATCGCAAACCTGGTGATTCCCCGAAGCGCACTGTGTACAGTAACCGCAACCGCAGACAAAGGGCAATGTAACCCGGTCACCGATATTCCAGCGTAAAACAGCTTTTCCCTTTGCTGTTATTACGCCGGCAAGTTCATGCCCGGGTATATGCGGCAGTTTGATATCAGGATCATGCCCCATCCATCCATGCCAGTCGCTGCGGCAAAGACCTGTTGCCATTACCTGGATTACTACGCCTTTATCAGATGGGATCGGGTCGGGTACATTTTGCATAGTTAACGGTTTGCCGAATTCTGTATACACTGCCGCTCTCATAAGTTACCTCGTTTCTACATAAGCTGCTGCTGATATTGAAGAAAACTATATCATATCAGCAAGGGCAAATGTAATGATTAATTCTAAAAAAAGTATGCATATCTGGATTTTACTGTTATAATAAACAACAAACCAGGTCTGGTCTGGTTTGGTAAAGCCAGATAATAAATTTGGGGAGTAGCGGATGATAGTGGATACCATAACAGAGGCTAAAGCTCAATTATCAGCACTGA
>JADHUD010000044.1 GCA_016784705.1 Spirochaetia bacterium
TCCGGATCCCCGCCGGATACAGCTGTTCCCTTCACCAGATCTCTGGTTGAGGAACTGCAGGCCAGGTTTCCCGGTGAGATGGTGGCAAAGGCGCTGTGCGGGAACGCGCATGGAATTCCTGCCGGAGCATTTGCTAAAGAACGCGCATACTTTCTCCAAGCTTCATCATTGGATACATACTTAAAAGATTCTCATCAGCGCTCAGTTGCCGATCTTGATGAGCATTACCGATCAGGAAAGGTCTGGTTTGAACAGGAGATCAGTGCTGAGACAGTTGCGTATGTACGGGAGAATCGTGAAGTACTTGGCGGTATTCTGAAAGATGGAATTATTTACTGGACAAAGATTCCGTTTAAGCCGGCAGCATGGCTGAAAGAGAAAGATCCGCAGAAAAAGCGCTATCTCGCCTGTCATTGTCCCATGGCCCGTGAAGCATTGGCAGCCCCTGATGGCCGTTTTCCGCGCGTATGGTGCAATTGCACGGCAGGATATATCAAGCAGCGCTTCAATGCTGTTTTCGATACAGAGACGCATGTGGAATTACTGGAATCGGTACTGAGCGGAGATGACCGCTGCCGTTTTGCCATACATGTGCCTGAGGGAATCTCTGTGGGGTGATTTGGAAAAGGGCTCAGGATCAGACCCCTTTTCCCAATCTTTCGGTTGCTAAAATTTGAATTAATGGTATGCTTACAGAAACTAAAACAATCCCGTTAAGAGAATTGGCCTGGAAGCATATGGAAGCAAGCGATTATAAGAAGAAAAGAGATTTTGGTTTTTTCCTGCAAATTACATTTTCAATCATCACAGTGGGTTTTCTATTTTCTTTTTACTATTTCTCGTTTAACAGAACCGTCTCTATCGTAACATTTTCAGCAAGTACAATACTTGTTCTCTTTCTACTGTTCCGGAAAAAGTTCTCACGCAAGATCCTGTATCGATTTTTATGCATATACCTTTCAGTAGGTATGTTGTTATTCTTTTATTTTTATACCCACCATTATAATATTGCTCATATATTTATTTTGATTATACCAATTACTTTCTCCGCACTGCTCTCTCGAAAGGAGTCTTTACTATATACTTCAGTTTTCTTAATCTTATTTATCGGGTTGTTTCTATTTTCTCATTTAATAGAGACCCCTACAGAAGATATAAAAGTAATAGTTATTGATTGTATGTGCCTTGTTTCAATGTATGTCATATTCACCTATGTCCATCTTCGAGAAGAATTAACCTACAATATCATCTACGATCAACTGAAAATCCAGTATGATGAACTCGTCAAAGCCCAGCTGCACATAAAACAATTGGAAAAAGTTCTTCCGATTTGCAGCAGCTGTAAAAAGATAAAGGATGCATCAGGTAATTACATTGATTCAGATGAATATATAATCAATAATACAGACTCGGATGTAACTCATGGGCTTTGTCCTGACTGCATACAGAAACTCTACCCGGAGATGGCTGAAGATTTACTTAAGCAGAAGAAAACATAATCTTTATCCTTCAAATAACAGCAGGAAAAGCGGCAAGGCAAAGTGTTCAGGCTGCTTCCCCAAAAAAATAACTGAGGTAACGCATGGAAATTCTCACAAACAAGAATATTAAGCAAAATGTAGCAAATTCGGATGTTGTTTTTACAAGAGGAGAAAATATTTACCTTCTTGGAAATTATACCATGGAGGAAGCAGACGGTAATAATGGCCTTTATTCCTATACAATGAGCGGTAATTATGGAGATTATACCGTACTGGTAAACCTTGGCGGCGGACAGGTAAAAGCTCAATGTTCATGCCCCTTCCCGCATGACGGGTGTAAGCATATAGTAGCTGCCTGTCTTGATATTGCACACAAACAGAGACGGGAACTGCATGCTGATTTGAGTAATGAAACCAGTAACGAATATCTTACACCTGAAGAGATCAGAAACCTTGCAATTGAAAGCAGAGAAGAACGGGCACATAAGGAAAATTTTACGCTTCTCCGGGGAGAAACGTATAAGGGAAGTCATGTTGTAAAAACCAAAAAAAACCGTGAATACACCGTAACGATTCATTCACCAGCCAAAAAAACAGGACATTGCACGTGCCCGGATTTTCTGACAAACCATCTTGGAGTCTGTAAACATCTGCTGTTTGTGTATAATCAATTCAAAAAGGAGAAGGGGTTTCTAAAACAAGCAGCGATAGAAGTTTTCCCCTTTATACATATTTTCTGGAATTCCCGCCTTCAAGCACCGGAATGTTATTATGAGACAATTGATGATCCGGAAATGCGCGGCATAATTGAAAAAATTTTTAATGAAAAGATGATCTATACACGGGAATCTATTAATCAACTCTATAAATTTTACCATAACACGGACGGTATCAGCAGCCTTCAATTCGATGAATACCTTCTTCAGCGTATGGAAGACCATCTGTATCAAAAAGAGATCAGCAAGCTCCAACGCATATTTGATCCAGACTTTTCTTTCCTGAATACGGAGTTATATCCTTATCAGAAGGAGGGGGTCCGGTTCGCTGTATATAAAAAAGATGCAATAATTGCGGATGAAATGGGACTGGGGAAGACCTTGCAGGCTATTACAGTTGCAGAAATGAAAAGACAGCTATTTGGCTTTACAAAAGTATTAGTTATTACACCTGCATCTGTGAAGGACCAGTGGAAGCGGGAGATCGATAAATTTTCTAACTTAACATCCATTGTAGTTTCCGGAGGTAGAGTAAACCGGCAAAAGATATATGAAGAAGATACATCTTTTATTAAAATTACCAATTATGAGGCCGTTATGAGGGATATTCTTGCTATTATTAAATGGTCTCCCGACTTTATAATTCTTGATGAAGCCCAGCGGATTAAAAATTTTGAGACAAAAACGCATCAGGCACTTCTCTCAATTCCACGAAGCCACTCTTTGGTAATAACAGGAACGCCACTGGAAAACAAGCTTGTTGATGTGTATGGGATTGTTCAATTTTCAGACCATACACTGCTGACACCCTTGTGGGCTTTTGCGGCTAATCATTTTAATATGAGTAAAAGCAGTAATAATAAGGTTCTCGGCTATCGAAATCTGGAAGTAGTGCATAATACATTAAAAAACCTGATTATTCGCCGCAGGAAGGATGAAGTGTTCGACAGTCTACCTGACGAGATTGTAAATACATATTATCTGGATTTGACAAGAGAACAGGAAGAAATTCATCAAGGGTACCTCGCAAGCATGTTTGTCATACTCAACAAAAAAATACTGACACCAATGGATATCAAACGCTTGCAGAAAATCCTTCTCTCTATGCGGATGGTATGCGATTCCACATATCTTATAGACAAACAAACAAATATCTCCCCCAAACTGGCAGAACTTGCAAATATTCTGCGGGAGTTGGTTGTTGAAAATGGACGTAAGGTTGTTTTATTTTCAGAATGGACAACCATGACCTATCTGATTGGCAAAGTACTGTCAGATATGGAAATAGATTTTGTGGAGTTAACAGGGAGAATTCCAGTGCAAAAGCGGCAAAAGCTCATTGATGAGTTTGATACTAATCCCGATTGTAAAGTGTTTCTCTCCTCTGATGCCGGCGGGGTTGGTCTTAACCTGCAGAGTGCTGATTGTGTAATTAACTTTGAATTACCCTGGAATCCGGCTAGGCTTAATCAGCGGATAGGACGTGTCAACAGGATCGGACAAAAGAGCCCCAAGATCAATGTAGTTAATCTGGTAACGAAAAACTCAATTGAAGAGAAAGTTTTCGCGGCCATCAACTTGAAGCAGGAACTCTTTGATGCGGTGTTGTCAGGAGGGGTCGATGAGATTGATTTCAGTCAGGAGAATAAGGCTAAATTTGTCAACCAAATCAGGGCAATGTTTGGTGAAGAGCCTATTGAGTCACCGAAAAAGACGGAACCGCCCGAGCTCGATGAGCAGACTCCGCACTTCTTGAATCCGAACATTTTATCTGAAAGTGAAAATGCTATTGATTTAACAGCTGAAGAGTTTGACGGGGAAGAGTCAGGAGATGATTCTTCAGTGCCTGCCGAAGGATCATCTGCAGATCCAACCTCTAAATCTGAACAGCTTGAGTCGGTATTAAATCAGGGTATGACCTTTTTAAATGCCCTTTTCCAAATGGCAACAGGAAAAGATATGGTAGATAGTAACACAAAGAAAGCGATCGAAATTGACCGTGAAACCGGTGAAGTGGTGCTGAGATTCAAAATGCCGGGATTGCAGTAAGACTTGGGAAAGGGGTCAGACCCCTTTTCCAAACCTCGGTATTGTCTTATACCCAGGCTAAGAACTTCTCAAAACATCCGGAAAAATACGGGACTGGAATACCCGCTGGAGTTATAGCTTCAGAAGCTTCCAATAATGCACTGACAGGAGGAGCGCTGATACCGCTGGTATCTCTCGATATACCGGGTGACAGTACCACGGCGGTACTCATCGGTGCATTTACCCTGCAGGGGATCCAATTGGGACCACTTTTTATAGGAAATGAACCGCTGGCTTGGAGAGGCATGATGGTATCGCTTTTATTAGCAAATATTTTCATGTTTGTAGTGATATTCTTTGCGATTAAGTATATAGTGAAAGTGATTTATGTTCCTAAATATATTCTTTATCCGGTAATCATAGTAATGTGTGTTGTCGGTTCATATGCCATCAACTACGGTAGAATGTTCGATGTCTGGACCTTCCTGATATTTGGTGTGTTTGCCTGGCTGATTGTCAAGATTAAATTACAGATTCCTTCACTGCTGATAGGTTTCATCCTGGGAAATCAGCTGGAAATCTATTTTGTGAAGAGTCTTGAATCTTTTGGAACATTTACCATCTTTTTTACAAAAAGTTTTATAGCTTGGACTCTCTGGGCTTTGATTTTTATCTCTGTTGCTTGGTCCTTGGTCCTTGGTGCTGAGTGCTCGAGAAAAGAAGCAGAAAGCTGTACAGAGCGAAAAAAATTCTATGAATAAGGATATGGGGGAATAATATGTCTTCAGTAGTACGATTGAAAAACGGTGAAAGGATTCTGGGAACCATGATCAGACTGGTCAAGAATCCAGCATTGGCACTTATTGCGAAGCACGCGGGATTGGATTTTATCATGCCCGATATGGAACATGCTGCATTTTCCATGGAAACGCTGGCAGGTATTGCCCGAATGGCAAAATCATGCGGGATAGAGTGTTTCGTAAGAGTTCCGGAACTGAGTAAAGCGTTTGTATCCGGAGCTTTGGATGCTGGTGTTACCGGCGTCATGGTTCCGATGATTGAAACGGTGGAACAGGCTGAGAAACTTGCCTTTTGGGGGAAGTACATGCCGGAAGGCGGACGAGGGTTTGGCGGAATTGGTGATCACACCTCATTTAAGGGTGCCAATGCACTGGAATATATGCCAGAAGCAAACAGGACAACCCTTACCATAGCTCAGATTGAGACTGGCCTGGCTATAGAGAATATTGAGGAGATTGCAAAGGTTGATGGTATAGATGCACTGCTGATCGGTCCAAATGATCTGGCAAACTCTTTGGGTATACCAGGGGATCTGTTCAATGACAAGAATATGAACGCCATCCTGAAAGTAGCCAGAGAAGCCAAGAAGAATGGCAAGATTTTCGGGCTGCACGGGCCGGATAAGATGGCTGAGATGCTTCTGGACGAAGGACTGAATTTGCTGATGAGCAACCATGATTCTGGTCTGTTGACAAGTGCGATGAATTCAATCGTAAAAAAATTCAAGGGGTAATAAAATGGGAAAGATTCTCATACCGCAGGATGTGGTACAGCCAGGTAAGGATTTTCTTACATCCAGAGGGCATGAAGTGATTGTTGGATCGGCCTCAGATATCGAGACGATAAAGAGAGAAGTGGCTGACTGTGATGCCCTACTGGTACGTACAGCATTATTTTCGGCAGAGGTGCTTGAAGCTGGTAAGAAGCTGAAAGTCATCGGCCGGCATGGGGTCGGAGTCGATAATATCGATGTAAAAAAAGCCACCGAATTAGGAATCAGGGTAACCTATACTCCCGAAGCGAATGCCAACACCGTTGCCGAGATGGCTATCGGGTTTATCATAGCAGCAGGAAGAAATCTGGTAATTATGGATAAAGCTACGAGAAATAATGATTTTTCCATTAGGAACCGGGTGAAAGGGCAGGACTTGGCAGGGAAAACGTTATCAATCATCGGGTTGGGAAGGATCGGACGTCTCGTTGCCAAAAAGGCCATGTACGGACTTGATATGAAAATTCTTGCATATGATCCATTCGTTTCTGCCGATAATGCACCTGAAGGTGTCGAGTTGACCGACAGCTGGGAAGAAGCGTTTTCGAGAGGAGACTTTATATCGCTGCATATCCCATCGACTCCTGAGACGAAGGGATCTGTCGACAGCAGGACTCTCGGAATGATGAAGCCCTCTGCCATATTGATCAACTGTGCACGAGGTGATCTGGTTATAGAAGAGGATGCTGCAGAAGCCCTGAAAAACAATGTGATTGCCGGATTGGCTACCGATGTGTATGCACAGGAGCCGCCGCAAGCGGATCATCCCTACTTCTCCCTGCAAAACACAATTCTTACACCCCATAATGCTGCTCTGACTAACGAGTGCATGGAGAGAATGGCAGTAGGGGCTGCAGAGGGAATTGACGATGTGCTTAACGGCAGGGAACCAAAATGGTCCGTTAACTGAAGAACATTGTTAGATTGAGAGTTGCAATTACTATATGATTTCCGAAATGCAGGGTACCTTAATACTGAAAAAAGTATGGGTACCTTGCTTGTCACAGGAGGTTTTCTAGTTTTTTTAATGCATAAAGTTGATGAGAAGACCTTTACTGAGGTGCAGATAACTATATCTGGTTGAGAAAGCGGTTAGTATAATAAAGGTTAGTATAATAAAGAGGTGAAAATGGATAAGAAAATTGAACAGTATTGGGATAAAATTAGAGATTTGGTTGATCAGAATCTCGATATAATTCTTAACTATAGGCAGAGTGGGCATCCCGGCGGATCTCGGTCAAAAATTCCGGCTATGATTTCGTTGATGCTCGGCGGTGCTATGCGATGGGATATAAGGAATCCGGAGAAACAGTTTAATGATCGGTTTGTTCTCGGTGCCGGACATACTGTGCCCATGATCTACTCACTGCTGTCAGTGTTTAACGAAGCGTTAAGAGTAGCGTATGCTGCAGCAGGTGATGAACGGTATAATCCAGGACCAGATAATTCTGTTCTTTACTGGGAAGACCTGACAGGTTTTCGCAGAAGAGGGGGGCTTTCCGGGCATGCCGAGATGGAAGGAAAGACTCTTTTTCTCAAGTTCAATACAGGACCTTCCGGACATGGAACGGGTGCTGCCGCTGGGCAGGCGCTTGCCCTGCAGAGGGCTGGAGCAGGTGAGGTAAAAGTATTTATTATTGAGGGAGAGGGTGGACTTACCCCGGGAGCAACCCATGAGATCGCAAATTCGGCCTGGGGGCTGGCACTGGATAATCTCTATGTTCTTGTGGACTGGAATGATTACGGTATAGATGACCATAAGACCAGCCAGATAGTTCATGGATCTCCCAAAGATTGGTTCGAAAGCCATGGTTGGGAGGCATTCGATGCCGGATCAGGTGAGAACTGGGTTTCTTTATCACAAACATTCAATACAATGGTTACTTTGGAAAATCCATCTCATGTTCCCCGGGCAGTTTGGTTTAGAACCCGCAAGGGCAGAGGGTACGGGAAGTATGACAATGCCTCACACGGAATACCGCACGGCATGAACAGTCCCGCTTTCTGGGAGACCAAGAAGGAGTTTATGGATCGCTACGGAGTCGAGTTTGTCAATTATGGCGGGGATGCTCCGGTTGAAGCAGATGCACTGCTGGAGGAGTTTCAGGCAAACCTGAAAGTCGTCGCCGATACACTGGCAGCGGACAAAGAGCTTGTTGCATATCTGGCCGACCGCCTGGTAGAACTAGGTGATATGGTTCCCGATGTGATAGAGGGAGTAACTGTCGGAAGCGGAATTTCACCCTTTGATGACCCGTTACTGTATGATTTCAGAAAATATCCGAGTAATCTCTATATGAAACCGGGAAGCAAGGTTCCTAACCGGAAAGCCCTGCATGACTGGGGTTCCTGGGTTAATGCCTTTGGTCATAAGAACTATGATCGACCGCTTTTTATCGCCAGCTCAGCCGATCTTTCCGGTTCAACGAATATATCAGGCTTTGCCTCAGAATATGGAGATTTCCCCGGATACGGCTGGTATGAGCGCGTCGGCACGAAAGAGGGAGCTCTGCTTCCCCAGGGAATTACGGAGTTCGGAAATGCGGGGATCATGGTGGGCATGGCCTCGGTTAATCTTTCTAAGACTCCCAGAGAAAACTATGACGGTTTCTGGGGAGCAACTTCTACCTACGGAAGTTTCTCATATCTTGTATACGGCATGCTGCGTCTCTACAGCCAGATGGATCAGGATTGTGATCTTAAACTGGGAAAAGTAATCTATGTCGCAGGTCATTCAGGACCGGAAACAGCCGATGACAGCCGTACGCATTTTGGTATATTTTCTCCGGGTGTGACCCAGCTCTTTCCAGAAGGTGCGATAATCAATCTCTATCCCTGGGAATACAATGAAGTACCTGTTTTGCTTGCTGCGGCACTCGCCCTTGATAAACCATCCATTATTGCGCTGCACCTTACACGGCCTGCCGTAGAGATTCCAGATAGGGAAACTTTAGGGATAGCTTCCCATTTTGAGGCAGCCAGAGGGGCCTATCTTATCAGAGACTACCGGGAAGATCAGAAAAAAATGGGTACATTCTTCGTACAGGGAACAAGCGCCGTGGCAAATCTTGTTAAGGTTCTGCCGGAGTTGGATAGAGCGGGGTTGAACTGCAAGTTTATCTGTGTTACCAGTCCCGAGTTATTCTGTCTGCAGACTGAAGAGTACAAGAATAATCTGATCACCGATTATGATAAAGAGCATTCCACCCTGATTACGACTTCGGGAAAGAAGCTCATGCCGGAATTTACCTATCAGAACAAAACTCTGAAGTATGCAGTATCGCCTGATTGGGATAATCGCTGGAGAACCGGCGGAACGCTGGATGAGGTGATAGAGGAAGCCCGACTAACTCCCGAAGCCATACTTGTTGGAATAAAACGTTTTGTTTCGCATGTAATTGGTACATAGAGCAGCGGAACACCATATATATACCTGTGGAGGCAGAAAATGGATTATATAAAAAAGGCAGAAAACCTTCTCAAAGATTTCAAGAAGGATACCTACACCTATGGAAGGGGTGTGTTTGATTCAATTACCCGTATTGCTGCTGATTGTGGTGACAGTGCTGTGCTGGTCAGCGACTCTTTTCCCGGCAGCGACGTGTTTATTGCTAAAATCCTGAAACAACTCGAGATGGCAGGAGTAACCCTGCTGGCGACGGTTCCCGGACCGGGACCAAACGCTCCGCTGGAGGATCTCTCGAGAATTGCTGATGAATTAAAGAAATACCGACCGGATTTCGTTATCAGTTTTGGTGGAGGATCTACCATTGATGTGACGAAATCTGCAGATGTGCTGCGAATTCTCGGCGGCGAAATTGAAGAATATTTTGGAACCGGAAACGTCACGAAGAAATGCAGCGAGCTGGGAAAGAAACTCTCTCCGCATTTGGCTATTCAGACGGTAGCAAGTTCGGGTGCTCATCTCACCAAATATTCAAACATCACCAATGTTCAGACTGGACAGAAGAAGCTGGTCGTGGACGAAGCCGTCGTTCCCTCCCTTCCGCTGTTTGATTTTTCCGTTACCTACAATGCTCCGAAGAGTCTTACCATGGACGGAGCCCTTGACGGAATAGCACATTGTCTGGAAGTTCTATACGGAGCTGTGAACTCTCCTGAATATGAAAAAATTAAGGAAGTTGCCGAGACTGGCATTTCTCTTGTGGTGGAGAATCTGGAAAAGGTTATCAACAATCCAAAGGACTACGATGCCCGGGATGCGCTATGTCTGGCAACCGATATCGGTGCATATGCCATAATGCTGGGAGGGACAAATGGCGGTCATCTTACCAGTTTCTCTTTGGTCGATGTTCTTAGTCACGGAAGAGCTTGTGCTATGATGAATCCCTACTATACCGTATTCTTTGCCCCGGCTATCGAAGATGCACTGAGAATGGTGGGTGGAATCTACAAGAATGCCGGTCTGACGGATGTGGATTATGATTCTCTCACTGGCAGGGAGCTGGGAGTTGCCGTAGCTGAGGCAATGCTTGTTCTGTCAGAACGTATAGGATTTCCAACAAGACTGAACCAGGTTGAGGGATTTACCGAAGAGCACATCAGCAAGGCTCTGACAGCAGCAAAAAATCCGCAGTTGAAGATGAAGCTGCAGAATATGCCTATACCTATCACAGCCGAACAGATTGATACTTACATGAAACCGATTCTGGAAGCAGCCAGGGATGGAGATCTCTCCAAAATTAAGAATATGTAAGGGGTTGGAAAAGGGGTCAGACCCCTTTTCCTTGTTGATGTAAAAAATTTAGAAGATTTGTTTGGATATTGGTTTCAATTCCTTATTGTATTCTAGTTTTATGAGTACAAAGAATTAGTGATTAGTAATGTGAGAAAACCACAGACTATGCCTGAACATGGATATGGTGTCTGACTCCGTAAGCACTATTGAGTTTGATATACAAAATTTTACAGTTTTCAAATTAGTTGAATATTGTTATAATAATCATATGAACAGAGAAATGGTTTTGGATAAATTGAAGCATTATAAAGAAACTTCTGGAACAAAGTTTCAAATAAAAGAGATTGGGATTTTTGGATCTGTTGTTCGGGGTGAAAACACAAGTGAAAGTGATCTTGATGTTATAATCTCTTTAGAAAAACCTGATATGTACGTTATGGTTCATATAAAAGAGGATCTTGAAAAAGAAATTGGTTGTGCAGTTGATTTAGTTAGACACAGAACCCATATGAATAAATTCTTAAAAGAACAAATTGAAAAAGAGGCTGTCTTTGTATAATAAAGAGTTAGCTATTGAGATATTAAAACAGATTGATAATTCCTTATATACGATTATCAGACGATTTTAATGGATATCCAATGTTAGCGACTTTTATGATACAGAGGAAGGTTTAGAAAAGCTGGATTCAATTTGCATGCAACTTATGGCTCTTGGTGAATCTTTGAAAAATTTTGATAAAATATCTAGACAATCAGTTCTTTCTCAATACAGCCAGATAGATTGGAAGGGTGCTAAAGGAATGAGGGATATTATCACCCACCATTATTTTGATCTTGATGCAGAGGTTGTGTTCAATGTATGAAATGAAAAAATTGAATCAATGAAAACCTGTATTGAAATAATAATAGCAGATATAACCAATAATAAGGTTTAAATCTATACAGTGTTGTAAGCATCCTCCCTTACATTAATAATTGATAATACCCCATGAGCCGAAACTAACATCCGCCGATGTTGGGTTTATGAGTTTGCAAGCAAAATCCAAGAATGTAAATGCTTATTTTTGCAGTTTTTAATAATTTTCTTTGAGTATTATTAATGCGATTCTGAACGTGAGGTAAATCCCTGCGGGATTAACCATCGCAGTTTGAAAGCATGTATATTCAGTAAATGGGAATCTATTGATTTTTGGAAGAATATTTTGTTCTCAAGAGAATTCATCAAACTGCCGGACTTGTCTCGCATCCCACAAAGAAAAAATGGTTGATCACCTAAAAGGCAATCAACCATTTTTACCCCGGAGACGATTCGAACGTCCGACCTGCTGCTTAGGAGGCAGCTGCTCTATCCTACTGAGCTACCGGAGCACGCAAATTGTTATCCTGCGGATAAAAGATTATCCGTATGCGCCATAAGAGCCTAATAAAATTCACGTCCCATGTCAATCCTGCTGAACGGATTGAGAAATTCAAAATCGAATGAAGGCAGTAAGAAAACCGGTGTTTTTGTTTACTATAATGAAATATTATAGTGGTAAGTTTACTATCATGAATATTTAGTGTATATAAAGTGCATAAATATGATTATTTTTATGAGTTTTGATTGAAAAATCATACTTTATTAGTATAATAGACAATAATTTCAAAACAAATAAAAGGAGAATTGGATGAAAAAAACTGTATTAATAATTCTTGCAGTATTACTAAGTTGTTCACTTCTTTTCGCTCAGGGAGCGGAAGAAGCAAAAACAATTAAAATCGGCGTAGCGGGAGCTCATAGTGGGGATCTTGCATCTTACGGACTTCCTTCAGTAAACGCAGTGAAACTTGTTGTTGCAAATATAAATGCAGCAGGTGGAATTGATGGGAAAATGGTTGAAGTAGTGGTTGAGGATGATCAGTGCAAACCTGAAATTGCAACAAACACAGCAGCGAAACTTGTTGGTGAAAATGTAGTTGCAGTAGTTGGACATATCTGTTCAGGCGCTACAAAAGCTGCTCTGGATATTTACAATGAATCAAAAATTGTTGTAATTTCTCCTTCAGCAACCAGCCCCCCTCTGACAAAGAGTGGAGATTATCCTAACTTCCTGAGAACTATTGCTTCTGACGATGCTCAGGCAGTACTTCAGGTGGATTTTGCTCTTAATGAACTTGGATCAAAGAAAATTGCTGTGTTGCATGACAAAGGTGACTACGGTAAAGGTCTGGCAGAATTTGCTCAGGCTGCAATCGAAGGTTCCTCTGCGGAAGTTGTACTGTTCGAAGGTGTAACACCTGGAG